>JALVZI010000110.1:0-2207 GCA_027022125.1 Anaerolineae bacterium
CGCATCCTGAGTAGCGGTTTGCGGAGCAAACCGCGTATCGAAGGGCGTTTTTCTTGCCGATTTTTACCCTTCGATACGCCCTGCGGGCTACTCAGGATGAAAAATCGGCAAACGTCAACAGAACCTGTGCAAAATCAAGCCGGATATTCGTTTGATGTGTAGGGGCGACCTTTGTGGTCGCCCGGAATAGGGCAGCCACAAGGGCTGCCCCTACGATTTTTTCGAGAGAATTGGATTTATTGCTGATTTATCTTGCTTCCGTTTGCAGAATTTCGCCGGTGTCAATATCCACCAGCGCGAAAAATAGATCCCTGTCGGCGGTGACAAAACTGACCGACCATTGTGAGCCGCTCTGATTTTCCGCATACGTGAACCAATCGTCCACCCCGTCGAGCGCGTCCCACACACCTTCGGCACTGTATGCCAGTTCGATGGCGGCATTTCGGTTTTGTTCGCGTTTTTCCGCCGCCGAGAGAGCATCGGGATTGACGATTTCGTCAATCCAATAATCGGTGCCGTCATACTGTACTCGCACCAACCAGTTATCCAGCCCGTGCTCAAAATACACATACCACATATTCTCCCAGCCGTCAAAATCCACAGTTCTGCCCCACAGTGCGGGGTCGCCGAGCAGTGCCAGCACTTCGCCATCATTCAACACCAGCTTTTCCGTTGCTGCCAGCCCCGCCTGATATTCCTCTGGCGTGAGCACGGTCGGCATCGAAATTTCCAACACCTCTTTTGTGGCGATATTTGCTTGTCCCCAGCCAATCCATTCGTTATTGGCATTAAAGAATTCTGCGCTCCAAATATCGCCATCTTCACGGTAGGCTTCGGCATACCAGTGGGGAACGGTTGCCAGGTATGTGGCGGCGCGCGGGTCGGCGGCAATCAGGTTGATAACCCGCGTTTCAATGTCGTCCTGCTGTTGCGCCGTAATCAGCGGCAAAAAAGCCTGCGTGCCGGGATCACTTGCGGCAGCAACCACCCCCGTCAACGCCAGTAAAGCCGCCATCACCAAAATTGTCCAGCCCAATACTTTGATTCTGTATTTTTTCATCGTACGCTCCTCTGAAAATATTTTCCGGTTTGAAACAGTCACTGTTGATTTTCTGGTAGCATCTGCCCACACCCACATTATGCGTTCTCCAATGGATGGAATAACCCCAGCGGCGAAAAATCGAAATCGGGGAAAATGTCTGCTGTGGCGGAATTGTTCAGCCGCGTGCGGAGCAGTTCTGCCAGCACGGCGCGGTAATCGGTGGTAATGGCCAAATCGCCGTCATCGAGCGCGGTGGGCGCCAGCGTGGGCCAGCGGGTATATACCTGTCCGCCTTTCACCCCCCCGCCGAGCAGAAACATCACGTTGCCGTGCCCGTGGTCGGTGCCGTTACTGCCGTTTTCGCCGACCCGCCGCCCGAATTCGCTCATCGCCACCACTGTGATGTTGCCCATTCGCTCGCGCAAATCGGTGTAAAAAGCGTGCAATCCGCGCCCCAGCGTGCCCGCCAATTCGGCGAACCCGCCGCCGTTTGTGCCCTGATTTTCGTGGGTATCCCAGCCGTCCAAATCGAGACACGCCACTTCCAGCCCGACATCGGCTTTGATGAGTTGCGCAATTTGCTGCAATCCCATCCCGAATTCCCCGTCGGGGTATTCAGCACCGGCGGCAGGCTGGTATCCGCCCGATTGAATGCCTTTCAGTGTGTCAATCGTTTCAAAAACCAGCCCCGCCTGCTTGCCAAGCGCATCGGTGGGGGCTTGCACGGCATACAACTGCGACAGCGATGCCTGCAAGCGGCGCAGTTGGTCGGCTCTGCCGCGAAAATGGAAATCGGCGATGGATTGCAGCGACAGCGGCGACACGGGTCCCCGCAGCGAATCGGCGAGCATTGCGCCCATTCCCACCGCACGGAACGGCGATTCGTTTTGCCATGCGGCGGTTTGCAAATGTCGCCCCAGCCAGCCCGTGCTGGTAGATTTGTCGCCGGGGACGCCGTATTCCATAAAACGCATCGCGTCAAAATGCGAGCGGGTGGGGTCAATTGAACCGGTGGCGTGTACCAACAGCAGGTCGCTTTCATCATAAATTTCTTTCAGGGGGAATAATGCCGGATGCAGCCCGAAAAATCCGTCCAGATTGATGGCGGCATCACTGCTCGAACCCGGTTCGGGGATGGCGATGGTGGGACGGGCATCGAAATATG
>JALVZI010000110.1:2217-4320 GCA_027022125.1 Anaerolineae bacterium
GAAATATGCTGCGCCTTCGCCGAAGGGGGCGACGATGCTCAGCCCGTCCATTCCGCCGCGCAGAAAAATGCACACCAGCGTGTCATGCTGCGGCGTTTGCGCCTGCGCCGAAAATGCCATTCGGGGCATCCAGCCGGGCAGCAGCGATTGACTCACGCCGATAACGCCCAACGCCGCGCTTGATTTCAAAATTGCTCTGCGAGAAATTTTATGTGCCATAAAAACCTTCCTTTTTGAAATAGCGGTCAGCCATCAGTTACCGACCACTGACAACTAACTTTACCGCCATTGAAACAGCGGCGATGCCAGTATCAACCCGAACAGACTGCCCAATTTTTGCGCCAGCAGATGGGGCGTGACCGGCTGACTGCCTCCGCGCCCGTCGCTGGCAAAATCGACAAACGGTTCGGCGGCGGCGGGTAGCAGCGGCGCACCGAAAACCTGCTCGCTGACGGCATCCACCAGCGCGGAAACGGTGGCGGGTGAACCGATGCGCGCGAACAAATCGGTGTGCAACCCGTGCCCGAACTCGGCATCGCTCTGTGCGCCGTGTGTCAGTTGCATGGCGATGTTCCAACGTGCCAGCAGCCCGTTGGTGGTCATCCACGCGGAGGCAACATCGGGATAGCCGTTTGGCGGATGCCAACCGAACGGAATCTGTCCCAACGAGCGCATCATTTCTTCCCACGTCCACTGGTCGTAAAAAGTGGTTCCGGTGGCGCGCAGTGCCCCCGCCAGAAAATCGAGCGGGCGGCGGAATTTCTGCCCCATCGCCGCCGCAAATTCCGCCGACAGAAACAGATGGCGCAGTACCGGTTTGATTTCGCCGCCGGTTTGCTGCCAAATTTCCACCAGCGCATCCACCAGCGAGTCGGGCGGGTTATCGCTGACAAAACGCACCGCCAATTTGCGGCAGACGAATCGCGCGGTGGCGGGATGGTGTGCCACAATACCCAGCACGTGCAGCCCGTCTTCGATGCCGCGCCCGGCGGGCAGGGTGTGTCCCAGCACGGTTTTTTCATCGGTGTCGTGCATATTCGCATCGAAATAAAAACCATCCGTCGTTTCGTCGTGGGTTGTCCAGCCGGTAAATGCCCGCGCTACCTCTTTCACATCCTGTTCGGTGTAGCCGCCATCCACGCCCAGCGTGTGCAATTCCATCAATTCGCGGGCGTAATTTTCGTTGGGATGTTCTTTTTCGTTGATGAAATTGTCCAGATAGATGAGCATGGCACGGCTTTTGGCGGTTTCCAGCAGCAGCGTTTGAAAATTCCCCAGCGCGTTTTTCCGAATGGTGTTGTGCAGTTGCAGCAAATCGGGGGTGTATTCGACATCATCTGCGTTTATATTGAAGTGGTCTGTCCAAAATTCGGTGAGCCGCTCCAGCAGTTGACGTTTGCTGAAAACTGCGCGGCGCACAAATGCCGTCACCATCGTTTGCGCGATACGCCATTCGCTGTCTTTCAGGGCGTATAGTGCGCGGCGATCCATTTTCAGGATAGCGAGGTCTTTCAGATGCTCATCCAGCGCGGAATCGTCAATGGTTGCGGGTGAAAGTTGTTCATCGAGATAGGCTTCTATACCGATGGACGCCAACCGCGCCACATCTTCCGGGCGCGCGCCGAAACTGATGCGGTTCAGAAAATGGATGCTCTGCGGGTCGGCGAAAGCATCGGCGGGGGATGGCACGGCGAACCATCGTCGGGGAGCGAGTAAATTTCGTCTGGAAATTTTCATAAAAACCTCCGGGAAGTTGCGAATAGCGAATTGCGAGTAGCGAATGCTGATAGTATTTATTCAGGGGGACGGGAAAAACGCCCTTCGATACGCGGTTCACGCAGCGAACCGCTACTCAGTGCAAAATTAAGCCTGATATGTAGGGGCGACCCTTGTGGTCGCCCGGAACAGGGCAGCCACAAGGGCTGCCCCTACGATTTTTCAAGAGAATTGGGTTTATTGCCGACAATGTTTGTTGGTTTTGCATCAGGATGCGTTTTTCCCTGCCGATTTCATCCTGAGTAGCCCGCAGGGCGTATCGAAGGGTGAAATCGGAAAAATCCACTGTGTCCTGAACAAGTTACTTCTGGGAATATGCTATCACAT
>JALVZI010000111.1 GCA_027022125.1 Anaerolineae bacterium
TACGCTTTTCACCAATGCCCATGTTGTCACCATGAACGCCGATGGCGACATCATCCCCAACGGAGCGGTAGCCGTGCGCGGCGACAGCATCGTGGCGGTGGGCGACAGCGACACACTCGCCGCGCAATTCTCCGCCGAGCGCACCATCGATTGCGGCGGCGCAGTCGTTTCGCCGGGGCTGGTAAACGCGCACACCCACGTGCCGATGACCCTGCTGCGCGGTCTTTCTGACGATTTGCGGCTGGATGTGTGGCTGTACGGTTTTATGATGCCCGTCGAGCGGGAATTCGTCACGCCGGAATTTTCTCACACTGGAACCCTGCTCGCCGCCGCCGAAATGATTCGCGGCGGCATAACCACTTTTTGCGATATGTACTATTTTGAAGACCAAGTCGCCGAAGCGACCGCCAAAGCCGGCATGCGCGCCATCTGCGGCGAAACCATTCTGAAATTCCCCGCTCCCGACGCATCCAGTTATGACGACAGTTTAAGTTACTGCCGCAGTTTCATCGAAAAATGGAAAGGGCATCCGCTGATTGTGCCCGCGGTTGCCCCGCACGCACCGTACACCGCCACCCCGGAAATGCTGCAAGCCTGCGTGGCGCTGGCAACCGAATATGATGTACCCATCCACATCCACATCGCCGAAACAACACTGGAGCAGGAAGGCAGTAAAGCCGAATACGGCACCACCGTTGTACCGTGGCTGGAAAAATACGGGCTGTTCAATGCCAAAGTTATCGCCGCGCACGGCGTGCATCTGGAAGAAAGCGAAATGCACACACTGAAAGCCGCCAACGCTGGTGTGGCGCACTGCCCCAGCAGCAATCTGAAACTCGCTAGCGGTGTTGCGCCGGTGCACCAAATGCTCGCCGCCGGATTGCATGTCGGCATCGGCACCGATGGCACGGCATCAAATAACGATTTGGATATGGTGGAAGAAACCCGGTTGGCGGCATTTTTGCAAAAAGGCATTTTCGGCGACCCCACGCTGCTGCCCGCCCGAAAAGCATGGGAACTGGCAACCATCGAAGGCGCAAAAGCCCTGCATCTCGACCGGTTGACCGGCTCGCTGGAACCGGGCAAACGCGCCGACATCATCGTCATCCAAATGGCAGACCTGCACCAAACCCCCCGTTTCGCCTATTCCCCCGATACGATTTTCTCGCAGTTGGTTTATGCCGCCAAAGCCACCGACGTGCAGCACGTGATGGTCAACGGGCAGATGCTGATGGAAGACCGCCGGTTGCTGACGCTGGATGAAGATGCGCTGCGCCAAAAAGCCAACGCGCTGGCAAAACAGATTGACGCCTTTTTAACCAGCCGCGAAGGCGATTTGATGTCGAAATTGCTGGCGGTGGGCAGCGGCGTCGAACCGGTGGAAACTTTTGAGGTGCAGGCAAAAGCCAAAATCTCCGACACCGCCGAATTTGCGGAACGATTGCGGCAATCGGGCGTTACCATTACCCGTGCATCGGTGCGCAACCAGTATGACTCGTATTTCATTTTCGACCGCGCAGAAATGGGACGCATCCGCTACCGGGAAGATGAAATTTTAAACGAAGATGGCAGCGTGAAATCGGTGCTGTATCGCATCGGGCTGATTGGGCACGCCGCCGAGCGGGTGTTCGACAATTCCATCATTCTGTCGCGCTCGCGGTACTCTCTGCCCGCCGACAAAAGTCGCCGTTTTTACCGGGAGTATTTCCAGCCCGACCGGGAAATCACGGTGGAAAAACACCGGCAGCGGTTCCATGTGGTTTTCAAAAATACCAATTTGGTGGTCAATGTGGATACGCTCAACAAAACCGGCGATAAATATGTGGAAGTAAAAAGCCGCACCTGGTCGGCAAAAGACGCAGAAGAGAAAGCCGCGCTGCTCAGTGAATTTTTGGAAATGCTGGGCATTCCGCCCAACACAGAACAAATTCGCAAAGAGTATGTGGATTTGGTGTAATCGCAATCCACAGATAAACACAGATGGACACAGATTTTCACAGAAAAAAGTAGGGGCGGCCCTTGTGGCTGCCCCGTTTTGGATGATCACAAGAGTCGCCCCTGCATAACGTTTGGTTCATCTGCTCGCTGCGCTTGCAATCCGATGACAATTGCACCAAAGTCACAGCAGATTTCGCACCGCCTCACCACCGCCGAAGGCAAAGTTGGGCTGCCGTTTGTATTGAGGACATTATGATGAAGATGCTTTCAACACTTCAAACTCCGGAAGTGGTTGTTCGGTAACAATGCTGTACAACACATCTGAGTCCAAATCCGCACCATTAGGCCAATAGACAACGCCTAACTCATTGTTTACCGCCACATGAGCAAATTGTTTTTCGTCCCTAAGATACTCAAATACCCCGGTGAACTTTACCAGTTCCTTCACGTTTACAATTCCGGAAACGCCGTCTTCGAATTGCAGTTGCAATTGATACGCTTCCAACGGTTTCACCGATATGACATCTACCAACATCGCTCGCTCCTTACGTCAAAGGTTTTATCTTTTTCAGCGGTTTTTGCTTGCGAGTCAGTTCCCAATTCTCTCGCAATTCATCCTGATGCAATGATGCCCATTCCACCACCAAGCCTAACACGCGCGGGGAAAGATAACCGCTCAAGACCGTCAATGAATCTATAGCCACAATAGCCTTCTGTTCCCCATATCGGACATGAAAATGGGGCGGCTGGTGGTCGTTATAAAACAGTGAGACGATGATTCCGAAAAAGCGACACACTTCTGGCATAGAACAAACCGGTTTCTATCACTCTGCAAAGAAGTTATCTATTCGAACTCTTTGCCCAACCGCGTACAACCCGTTTACCGAACAGCGTCAGTGCGGCACGTCTGACAAACCGGGATAAATGGCGAAAAAGTCCACCGTGCCGGATAATTCCATCACCCGATAGACATTCGGCGGCACGTTGACGATTGCCAAATTGTACACATCGCCGCGCGCTTCCAGCAGTGCCCGCACACCCGCCACCGAAATTTCCTGCAAGCCCGCCATGTTCAGCACAATCGTTTCGTTTTGGTGCGCCTGCCCCACCCTGACGATAGAACGCATAAATGTTTCGGTGGCGCGGGCATCAAACTGCCCAAACAGATGCAGACAGATTAACCCGTCCACATTCGCTTCTTCCACTTGAAAATCACCCGCGCTGTTGAACACCACTTCCCAGCCCTCACGAGCCACATCCACCATTACCGGTCCGCGGCGGTCGTGGTGGGTCAGATATTCTCGGGTTTGCTGCAACGCCGCCATAATCTCATCGTCGGTAGAAGTGGGGTCGTGATGGAAAAGCACCAGCCGTTTCACTTTGGCGGCACGGGCAATATCTGCCCCGATGAGCCCGGAACTGTGCCCCCAATCTTCTTTGATGAACGATTCGCGCACCGAAAATTGCGCATCGAAAATGAGCATATCGGCATCGCGGTAAAAATCGATGTACTGTTTCAGCGACGGATGGTCGAGCCGTTTGTATTCGCCGTCGGTTGCCAGCACCACCACATCTTCCCCTTTTTCCACCCGATAGGCATACGCTTTGCCCGGATGCTGCAATTCGATATTGCTGATGGAAAATGCCCCCAGCGACACCGTTTCGCCGACATCCATTTTGTGGAAACGGAAGGTTGCCCCCAGCGCGGCAAATTGCGCCGGAAATACGCGGCTGTCCATCTGGTCGTTCAGCACATCGGGCACATACGGGTGAACGTGATACACATCAAACTCATTGCCGGGGATGAATGCGGGCACAAAAAACGGGAACCCCTGAATATGGTCCCAGTGGGTATGGGTGAAAAAAATTGCGGCGCGCCCTTTACCTTCGGCAAACTCGCGCGTCATTAAATAACGACCCAACTCTCGCATACCGGAACCGGCATCGAAAATGATGAGTTGGTCGGTGCTTTCCAGCGTTAAACAGGTTGTATTGCCGCCGATGGTGCTGTTGACGGTAAAAGGCAATCCCGCCACAAATGCCTCAACTGCTTCTTTATTTTGCAAGTTTACCCCGGTGCGGCCCGCTTCGGTGAGCGCAGCGACGATTTTTTGAGAAATTGGCTGCGATTGAATCGGTGACGGAATTGAGCCGCGCACCCCCCAGAATTTGAGCTTCATAAAATAACCTCGATACGACAATGATGAATGCTATAAAATTTATATCACAAAAACACAAAATAATAAAGAGGCAGTTTTCTTTTTGCCGATATTTCTATCGCCGCACCATTATTATATTCACATTACATCATTTTTCAATATAACGTATGTATTGCATCTGATTGAAATTGTGCTACAATGCGCCGATAGTATATTGCTA
>JALVZI010000112.1 GCA_027022125.1 Anaerolineae bacterium
ATTCTACCCCGAGCCGCGCTTCGATTTCGGTTTTCATCCGGCGCAAAATGGTTGTCGCGCCGAGATAATCCACCACCAGCCCGTCGCGCACCACTTGTGCGAATTGGTATGCGCCAGCCAGCGGGATGCGGTTGTCATCCAGCACGACCATCACAATGTATGCCGTGCCGAGGTCAACCCCCACGTGCAAACGTCCCCGTGGCTTTTTTGCGCCGTTGGGACTGTGCATCATTGTGTTAACGGCTTCCAGCAGCGGATAATCGCGCATCAGCGGTTATTTTCCCTGCGGCAGAATCATTTCCACATCGCCGTGCGGGCGCGGAATGACGTGCACGCTGACCAGTTCGCCGACACGTTTGGCGGCAGCAGCACCGGCATCGGTGGCGGCTTTCACTGCGCCGACATCACCGCGCACCATCACGGTCACGTATCCGCCGCCAATCATTTCTTTGCCGATGAGTTTTACGTTGGCGGCTTTCACCATCGCGTCGGCGGCTTCAATCGAGCCGACCAGCCCTTTGGTTTCGACCATACCGAGTGCAATCATTTGAATGTCCATAATGTGTCTCCTTTGAGGGTAATTTGGTTGTTGGTTTTTGGTTCAATGTTTAAAATTCCAAAGTTGCAAAGTTGCAGGGTCGCAGTCAGTTTTCAGTTGTCAGTTTTCAGTTCAAAGTTGTTGCGATTCAGCGATTCAACGAATCACCAATCTCCAATCTCCAATCGCTATTCGCTCACTCGCTTTTGCGGAAGGTGATTTCGCCTTCCACTTCCAGACTGTCCAAAATTGCCATGATGACCGTGTCCACCGGGCGGTTTTGGGTGATGTCCGTTTGTCGCGCCGATGAGCCGCTGGCGGTGAGCACCAAATCGCCCACACCCGCGCCGACGGTATCCACGGCGACCAGTGGTTTGCCTTTCGGCGTGCCGTGTTCATCGGCTTCGCGGATGACGAGCAATTTTACGCCGGTGAGTTTTTCGTCTTTGATGGTAGAAACGGCAGAGCCGACCACACGTGCAATGAGCATTGTTACCTCTTTCCTGCCGGTGATGATGACCGCGAAGATGGTCGCGGGGGCGGGGTGAGTGTCGTCCACAGCAGTTGCTGCAAATTTTCCAGCGCCTGCAAATCGTAAGTTTTTTCGCCGCAATTGTCGCATACCATTGCCGGAATGCGGTCAACAATCACGGTGTCCGGGTCTTGCCACTGTACATAAACCACTTTTTTCAGTTCGATTTTGCCGGTGTGGCATCGTGGGCAGAGTTTCATATTATCCCCGCACTTCTTTGATGATTTTTACGCCGGCGCTGGCGCCGAGCCGGGTTGCCCCCGCCGCCAGCATACTTTTGGCATCGCTGGCATTGCGCACGCCGCCGGACGCTTTCACGCCCATATCGGGACCGACCACGCTGCGCATCAGCGCCACATCTTCCACGGTTGCGCCGCCGCCGCCAAATCCGGTGGATGTTTTCACATAATCCGCGCCGGCGGCTTTGGCGAGTTGGCAGGCGACAATTTTTTCTTCATCGGTCAGTTTTGCGGTTTCGATGATAACTTTACACAGCGCGCCATTTTGATGGGCGGTTCGTGTAACCATTGCGATGTCCCGCTCAACCAGCCCATAATCGCCGCTTTTCAGCGCACCGATATTGATGACCATATCCACTTCGGTTGCGCCGTCGTTGATGGCTTGCCGCGTCTCGAAACTTTTTACTTCCGGTGTGTTCGCGCCGAGCGGAAATCCGATGACGGTGCAGGTTTTCACTTCCGTGCCGTACAGCAATTGCGAGCACAATCGCACGTAACTCGGGTTCACACACACAGAGGCAAAATTGAAATGGATGGCTTCCTGACACAGTTGGGTAATTTGTTTGGTGGTGGCTTCCGGTTTCAGCAGGGTGTGGTCAATGTACCGCGCCAAATCCTGGTCAATTTCGGTGATGCCCAACTGCGCCGAAATGCGGGTTGCACCCGCTTCCAGCGCGGCGGCAACTTTGTCGGGGCAGTAGATGACGCACTGCCCGCCGCAAACGTCGCAGCTGTCTGCACCGGTGGAAACAGGGTCAACGCTGATGCCGCCCGGCACGATGGCTGTCGCGCCTTCATTGGTGCTTTTCAGGATATTTTCTGTAATTTCGTGTACAAGTTTTTCGATGGTGGTATTGTCCATTATCATTCTCGCAGATAGCGTTTTTCGATTGCCATAATTTTTTGCGCCCGCCGTGCGTGCCGACCTTCGCCCACCGGTGTGGCGAGCCACGCGCTGACGATGCGTTCGGCGGCGGCTTGGTCAATCATCCCCGCGCCGAGCGTCAGCACGTTGGCGTGATTGTGTTCGCGGCTGTTTTTGGCGGTGGCTTCATTATAACACATCGCCGCGCGGATGCCCGGCACTTTGTTCGCCGCCATACACGAGCCGATACCCGCCCCGTCAATGATGATGCCGTATTCGGCGCTGCCGTTGGCAACCAGTTTCGCCACAGCATACGCCTGGTCAGGATAATCCACCGAGTCGCGGCTGTGCGTGCCGCAATCGAGCACGGTGTATCCCTGCGCGGTCAAAAATGGTTTCAGGGCTTCTTTCATTTCGAACCCGCCGTGGTCTGCACCGATGGCGATGGTCGCCGATGCGGGTTCGGCGGCGGACAATTTTGCCAGTACCTGCCGCACAATTTGGTTGATGGTTGCTTCTGAAAGGGTTGTCATCGTATAAAATTTGCCAGCCAGTGTTTGAGTGTCGTTTCGGCGGTGGGGCGGTCGCCGGTGATGACGCCCCACGTTTCGGGGGGCCAGTACGACACCCACGCTTTGCCGACCACCTTTTCCTGCGATAGCGTGCCCCAACTGCGCGAGTCGTTCGAGTTGGCGCGGTTGTCGCCCAGCACGAACAGCGCATCTTCCGGCACGGTCAGCGCCGCCATTGATGAGCGGTCGAGTTGTGCGCCGAAAGTGTTGGGCAGCGGGTCGCCATTGATGAACACTTGCCCGTCACGCAGTTCCACCGTTTCGCCGGGCAAGCCGATGATACGTTTGACAAAATCTTTGTTCGGTGCGGTGGGTGGCACAAAAATGACCACGTCGCCGCGCCGGGGCGGGCGCAGTCGGAACGGCAGCCGGTACGAAAGTTTATCAACCACCAGATATTGCCCGTGGTGCAAATTTGGGTCCATACTGTGCCCTTCGACCCGAAAATTGCGGATAACGAGTTGCAGCGCAAACACCAACACCAACGCCAGAATTACGGTTTCTGCCAATTCTCGGATAATGCCAAATAAAATTTGGCGCGCCGAAAGGGGCGGGGGGGCAGAATCGGTCGTATCGGGTGCTGGCGGTAAATCCTCCGGTTCGATGTTCAAAGGCGCACGCTCTCAACAAGTATGTACAGATTATAATATATGTTCCGTTTCAGAGCAAAGATTTGTCCGGTTCCCGTATTGTGATTGTGTGGCAATCGGCTGCCGGATTTCGGGGAAGTATGGTATAATTTGCGAATGGGCGAATGGGCGAATGAGCGAATAGCGAATGACTAGAAGCTTAGAACTTATTGAAACTTTTTGTGTGTTTGAAATTCAGCCACGAATTTTCACTAATTTCACGAATTTTAAATGTCATTCCGGAATTTCCCGCAGGGAAATATCCGGAATCCATAGCGAAACATCGTGGATTCCCGCTTTCGCGGGAATGACATCATAAAAATTGCTGATGGTCTCTGTAATTTTGGTACACTTCTCAAAAGTTTCATTTAGTTCTTATTGAAACTTTTTGTTTGACCGGATTTCCGCATCAAATTAACGCGAATTTCTCAAATTTAAGCATAAAATCTATGAAATTTGTGAAAATTCAATGCAAAAAAGAGAGAAAAGTAAAAGTTTCATTTAGTTCTAGTGCAAAACCAACAAACATTGTCGGCAATAAACCAAATTCTCTTGAAAAATCGTAGGGACAGTCCCTTGTGGCTGCCCTGTTCCGGGCGACCACAAGGGTCGCCCCTACATATCAAACGAATATCTGGTTTGAGTTTGCACTAGGGCGTGTTTCCCTGCCGATTTTCACCCTTCGATACGCCCTGCGGGCTACTCAGGATGAAAAATCGGCAAACGTCAACAGAACCTAATAACCAATCAACCAATCACTAATTAACCAACCCCGGAGGTGTATATTGCTCAAAAAAAGCGGACTTATTTTTTTTATTGTCTGTAAATTGGGTTTAAAACCCCCGCCTTCAGGCGGAAATGTACCAACGTGTCGAGCAGAAGGATGATGGTGTTGACAGTTGGTTGGATTGATGAATATAATGTGAGGTATGGATTA
>JALVZI010000113.1 GCA_027022125.1 Anaerolineae bacterium
ATTGTCGCCACCCAACGCTCCCTCCCCCGGGCAACTCCACCACCCACTCGCACCCCGACCGCCACCGCTTCCAATACGCCCGTCCCCACCGCCGCCAACACGCGAGTCGTCCACGATACAGCCACACCGACTCCCAGCCGCACCCCGACACCAATGCCCACTCCGACCAACACGCTGGTGGTTCAATCCGGGGGCGGCAGGTATCAGCCGCGCGCCACAGCCACGCCCCGGTGCGGTCATCCGTTTTGTGTCGCCGCAGAACCCATCGAGTATGATACCAACAACTTCATTTTCGTTATTTTAGCGCAAATTACCGCCGACGGCATTTTGCAACCCGGTTACAAACTAGTGGGAACACACTCACCATCTGGGTTTCATTGGGATAAAGACCAACCATCGTGCCCCGATTTGTGCAAAGCCAGCGGGGTAGAAGCCATCACCGACAGCAACGGGAACGTGGTTCGCTTTGAGGTGCAAAAAGGAAATGTGGCGTTTGAAGCCCCCATTTACGATACCGGCGTGTGGTCGGTATGGTTGGTTGACCCCAACGGGCAGCAGGTTTCGGATACAATAAATATTCCAATAGACCACGAAAATAGAAAATGGTACTACTATCAATTTGCCAAATAATCTGCCCATAACACTGATTTTTCTTTGACTTTCCATTTTTTTGGATTATAATTGTGTTAGTGGTTGCAGTAAGTTCTGTATTGACAAATTGAAGTATCCGTCAGCCCGGGCTTACCAACGCTCGGGTTTTTTTATGCGGAACTGCTGCGAAATAAACGTTTTTAGCTTTAAAGGAGTATTTTAAGATGGAAACCGGAACCGTAAAATGGTTCAACAACAAAAAAGGCTTTGGCTTTATTTCACGGGGTGATGGACAGCGCGATGTGTTTGTGCATTACTCGGCAATCCAGCAAGAGGGCTTTCGCACGCTGGAAGAAGGAGACCGCGTTCAATTCAATGTGGAAGAGGGGGAAAAAGGTCCCTCTGCCGTAAACGTTCAACGAATTTAGCAGGAAAAAACAAGACCTCCGCACAATGCGGAGGTCTTTTTGATTCAAACTGCTTATTGCACAGCAATGCAAAATTAAAATAGAAGCACTCAGTCGAGCACGTCCCGACCCGCAGAAAAAGAAGTCAGATGTCACTGTTGCCGATGGTCACTACAGCAACCATCGTTTTTTTTTGCGCCCCTGAAAAGGCTAGATTTGTCGGTTTGGCGCATTTGAGTGAGGGCGTATTTAGCACCCTATTATTCGCCCAGTTTCAACAAGTTGCTCTCTGCCTCGTCACGCGTGACGACTGTCTGATACACCTTCTTCAAATTCGCTTAATCCGCCCACGCTGGCGATGAAGATGTCTTGCACGCCCCGATTTTACAGGTCTCCAATCACACTCAACCAGAAACTGCCCCGTGCCATCCGCCGTTCTCCCACGGCGATGCGTTATTGGCGGTTGCTGTCGCCGCTGGATTGGCAACGCTTGCCGACCCGCCCGACCTCTCCACACCACTATCAAACCGACAATTTCGTATGCCGCTTTTCTGGCAGCCTGCCTGGTCAAACTTGACCAGCAGTTAGTCTCAATGGGGAGGCTGCGTCAATACCTTGCCGAACACCCCGAGACTCAATCCGTGCTCGGTTTTCCCGACCCGAAAAATCTGCCGACAGCGATAATGCAACATTCTTGATGTTCCGCCGGAAAGCCGAAAATGGGCAGCCCGTGGGGCATGTTTTCTTCCATCCAAGTTGCCAGTTTTGCCGCACCGGAACTATACTTTTTGACAGTCATTTTCAACAAGCGCTCCGCCTCTGCTCGGTGGGGGCGTTGAAAATGACGCGAATGTCATCTGCTACCTCTTTTCGCCGGTCTTTGCGGGTGACGTAGGCTTGGGCGTTTTGTTGCAGATGAAATTGACATCGCTGCCAGGGTATCCCGCCGAAAACGGCTCGCCGTGCCTGTTGTAGTCCGACGTGGGCGTCACTGACAATCAGTTCGACCCCGTGCAATCCGCGCCGGATCAGGCTTTGCAAAAAGGTGCGCCAATGCACTTCTGCTTCGCTGAACGCCACGGAAACACCTAATATCTCGCGTTTGCCGGCTTCGTTGACGCCGATGGCGATGAGTACGGCGGCGTCTTGCACCCGTCCGTCTTGGCGCACTTTTTCGTAGCGCGCATCCAAATATAGGTAACGATAGCGTCCTAACGGGCGCTCACGCCAAGATTGTAAAACGCCGTCCATTGCGGCGGCAGCGCGGCTGACTTGGGTGGATGAAATTTCAACGCCGCACAGTTGTTCGGTGATGGCTGCCACTTTGCGCGTGGACACACCTTGGATGTACATTTCAGCCAACGCTATCTTGAAGGCGCGTTCACTGCGCAGCCCTTTGTCCAGTGCCTGTGGCTGAAAACCGGCGTGACGTGTCTGCGGTACATCAAAGGTAATCTTTCCCATCTGAGTGGTGACCGTTTTTGGTTTGTAACCGTTGGCTTGGTCGCGCCGCTCGGTGCTGCGCTCGTAGGGACCGACACCCAAATAGGCTTGGCGTTCCACTTTCATCGCCGTGTTGATGAGAATGCGGATCATCTCCGGGATGGCGTCCAATCCATTGGCAATAATTTCTTCCATCAAGTTATTCGGTATGGTATAATCGGGTTGGTAAGTCATTGAGTTCCTCCTGTTTGGTGTGGCTACTATCAGGATACTCAATGGCTTACTTCCCCGCCAATTTTACAGAAAGTATTTTACACTAACTCATGTTACGCAGAAGCAGGCTGTTGAGCGAGTTGCGCACGAAGGGTTTGCAGTTCTCGAAGAGCAACCTGCACTGCGGAAATATACAGTTGCGATTTCAGTTGATAGTGATTTTTCTGTGTCCGTACCCTGATTGACTGACAAAACTATTTAGGGAGGGTTTCCAAAATTATCTCAAATGAGGTATCTTTCTTTAGTTCAGCAAAAACGAAAGGAAGATACAAATGGAAACCACTCCCAATCTATACAATACCTTATTTCAAATACTTGGTCAACATACGCATTGGCTGGATATTCGCCATCTGCATACATTAGTATGGATGGTGGTCGGCGTGATAAAAAGTAAAACTGTTAGTTTGCCGGAATGGGCACCGTTTGTCGATAGTCGAGCGCGGTTTTTACAGAGTACCGTCCGCCGTTTCAGCCGCTGGTTAAATAACGAACGTATTGAGACGGATGCACTGTACGAACCGATTATCCGGGCGGTACTGTCCGAGTGGCAAACCACAACGCTATTTTTGGCATTGGATAGTTCAATGTTGTGGGATGAATTCTGTCACATTCGTCTATCTGTCATCTACCGTGGACGGGCTGTACCGTTAGCCTGGAAGACCATCGAGCACAGTAGCAGTACGGTCGCGTTTGATGATTATCAGGATATGCTGGCGCAAGCCGCGCGATGTTTACCTCCCGAGGCGACCGTTGTCCTTTTGGCTGATCGGGGCTTTGCCGATACGAAATTGATGGATTATCTCAACAAAACTTTGCACTGGCATTGGCGCATTCGAGTTCGGTCAAGTTTTTATGTTCATCGTCAGCGGCAACGACGGGTCAAACTGGGTCATATTCGCTTGAAACGAGGTCAGGCGCGTTTTTGGCACAATGTTTATATCACCGGAAAACGGTTCCCGGTACACTTGGCATTGGCAAAACCATTCGGCACAACTGAAAATTGGTTTATTGCCAGCGATCAGCCGACCAACCGAGATACTTTTGATGAGTATGGCTTACGGTTTGATATTGAAGAAAATTTTCTGGACGACAAATCAGGCGGGTTCCAACTGGAAACTTCACTCTTTCGCTCGACTGATGTTATCTCGCGGTTGGTTTTGGTATTAGCCATCACCACCTTATTCTTAGTCAGTCAAGGAACGGTTGTTGTTGAGAACGGTAAACGTCGTTGGGTGGATGCCCATTGGTTTCGCGGCAACAGTTATCTGAAAATCGGCTGGAAATGGGTGCTACGCGCTTTAATCAAAGGGTTTGAACTCATTACCGCATTTAGATTGTTTCCCGCACCTGACCCGGAACCGGCTAAATCGTCCAAAAAGCGTCGTCAAAAACCAAAATTATCCGTTTTCACTGTCGTTTATTCGCCTTATCCAACTTGATTGCTATGCGTTTTGTCAGTCAATCAGGTCCGTACCTTTAACAATTCAATTTTAACAAACGACCACAATGCTGCCACAAAGTGATTGGTTTGCGTCGTTTCTGTCCGAGTGGGCGATTTTGCCAATGAAACATTCTGCTTGAGCGAACGATGAT
>JALVZI010000114.1 GCA_027022125.1 Anaerolineae bacterium
GTGATGTGGAAATCTTCCAAATGGACGCCGACGGCTCGAACCAGCAACCGCTGCCGCCCGACCGCGCATTTTTGTATAATGAAGCCGTGCGCTGGGAGGCATTTTCCGCCGACCACCGGCAGACGGTGACCGTGCGCGGCGAAGGGCAGTTCGATTTGTGGTGGGTGAATTTGGCGGATGGGGTGGAAAAACGGCTGACCGACGACCCCGCCGCCGATTATGACCCGGTGTGGTCTCCGGTGGATAACCGCATCGCGTTTGTTTCGGAGCGGACGGGGAACGGCGATTTGTACCTGCTCAATCTGGATGACGGCGCGGTCATCCGGCTAACGGACGATGCCAACGCTTTCGACAAACACCCGTCATGGTCGCCCGACGGGGCATCGCTGGCATTCTGGTCGAACCGAGGCGGGCAGAATCGCCGTCAAATCTGGCGGTTCGATATTGCTTCCCGGCAGATGGTCAATCTGTCGCAGAACAGTTTTGATGATTGGGACCCGGTTTGGGTGAAATGAGGCGTATGGGCTACACACCCCCTCCCTAATGCAAAATCAAGCCGGATATTCGTTTGATATGTAGGGGCGACCCTTGTGGTCGCCCAGAACAGGGCAGCCACAAGGGACTGCCCCTACGATTTTTCAAGAGAATTGGGTTTATTGCCGACAATGTTTGTTGGTTTTGCGCTAATCCTCCCCCTAAAAAGGGAAGGGAATTTCCCCCTTCCCTTTTAGGGAGGGGGCAGGGGGAGGGTGAAAATCTGGTAAAAGTGTAGGGGCGGCTCGCGAGCCGCCCCTACGATAAATGTCGCGGAAAAAGACCAATCTTAAAATTTACACCCGGCAACCCCGGCGATTGTTTTGCCGAACAGGTGCTCAATTATTGTTGACAATCGGCAGGGCGATGGTGAATGTGGTGCCTTCGTGCTCGCGGCTGTCAACCCAAATTTTGCCGCCGTGCCGTTCGACAATCGTTTTGACGATGGATAACCCCAGCCCGCTGCCGGGAACCTCATCTTGGTCGGGGGTGTGCGCACGGTAAAATTTCTCGAACACCAGCGGAATACTTGCGGCATCAATGCCAATGCCGGTATCGCGCACCGAAACGGTGGCTTCATCACCATTTTGATGCAGCGACAGCGATACCATTCCCGCCGGTTCGGTGTATTTGATGGCATTTTCCACCAAATTGTCAATGGCGCGGGAAATGAGGGTGGGATTGCCGTGTGTCACCGCGTTCGGCGCAGCAAGTTCATACTGCAAATCAATGTTTTTCGCGCTGGCGATGGGTTTAAATGTGCGATAGGCGTTTTTCACCATCTCTTCCAGCGAAATATCGCAGGTGAAGAAATCTTTCAAACTTTCCAACCGCGTCAGTTCCAGCAAATCGGTTATCAGGCGGTGCATTTGGTTGACGGCTTTGCTGATGGTGTCTAAATCTTCCTGCTGTCGGGCGTTCAGCGAACCATCCATCTTCACCAGTTCCACATGCCCTTTGATGGCTGCCAGCGGTGCAGATAAATCGTGTGTAAAAGTGGTAATGAATTCCGATTTCATTTTATCCAGTGTTTTCAGCGCCGAAATATCGTGTAACAACGTGAGCGTGCCCACATCCGGAATTTCGACTACACTGGTGAGCATACTGCGCCCGTCGGGCAATTCTAACCCCTTGTCACCAGTGGCGGCATTAGAAATTTGCTCGATCAATTTGGGGACAGAAGACACCTCTGCCAGCGGGCGATTTTGCCATGCGCCCGGTTCCATCCCCAACGCAGACTCAGCGGCGGGGTTGGCGAACAGCACACGTTGCTGCCGGTGGTCGGTAACGATGATGGCATCTTGACTGCTGTTGATGATTGCCGACAGCATTGCCCGTTCCTGTTCCTGCTGGCGGAACAGTCGTGCATTTTCCAACGCAATGGCGGCTTGCCCGGCAATGGCGTTCAGCAGAGATAGATCATTGGAATGGAAAAAATCGGGTTTGGTGGCATGATTGATGGTGATGATGCCCAGAATTTTGTCGTGCCGCCGGATGGGTGCAGCCATCACCGAGCGGGCTTGATACGGTTGGTTTGAATAGGTAATCCAGCGTTCATCGGTGATGGTATCGACAATAATGTCGCCTTTGCCGTGGCGCATCACCCACCCGGCAAACCCTTCAGACAACACGCGCCCGACAATGGCTTCCGCTTCGGTTTCATCGAGGTTGTTGTGTTGCAAAATATAATCTGAAACGCAATGTTTTTCATCAAACAAGATGACAGAGCCGCCGGTGGCATTCAAATGGGTAACAGTCAAAGAAGTAATTCTCTGTAGCATTCTTTTTAAATTCAGATCGGTATTCAACTCATCGCTGATTTTATTTAAAAGTTGCAACAATTCTTGCATAACAATGACCTCGGGGCTGTAAAGCAACCGGTGTTTGCGGGAATGGATTTGTCGTGTCGTCTGAACCTATGAGACAATAGTACTACATTATTGTACCACATAAGTTTAAAAACGGATAGTTTCCCCCACCGAAAAAATTGTGTGTCGGTGCGGCAGATTTGTCAATTGAATGCCGATTGAATATGCTAGATTGTGTATTGATTCAATAACTCATGTTACGCAGTGTGAGATTTGACAAACACAACTCGTAGGGGCGGCTCGCGAGCCGCCCCTACCCCCGCTACCGTATTTCGGTTTACCGGTGGCAAATCAAATCTCTGGTTGCATAACATCAGAAAATAGAGGAAACCCAATGTTTTTTGACCATGCGAAAATTTTTGTGCAGGGCGGGCGCGGCGGAAACGGCGCCAGCGCATTCCGTCGTGAGAAATATGTACCATACGGTGGACCCGCCGGTGGCAGCGGCGGGCGCGGCGGACATGTGATTCTGCACGTTGACCCACAATATAATACTCTACTTCAGTTTAAACGCAAGAAACATTTTAAAGCCCGCCCCGGCGAACACGGGCGCGGCAAAAACCGGCAGGGTGGGCAGGGTGAAGACCTGATTGTCCCCGTGCCGCCCGGCACGGTGGTGCGCGACGCCGAAACCGGCGCACTGCTCGCCGATTTGGTCGAACCGGGACAAACGTTTGTGGTGGCGCACGGCGGCATCGGCGGGCGGGGAAATGTGGCGTTCAAAACATCCACCCGGCAAGCGCCCCGGCTGGCGGAACGCGGTTTGCCCGGCGAAGAACGCTGGATAATTCTGGAACTGAAACTCATCGCCGATGTGGGCATCATCGGTATGCCGAATGCGGGCAAAAGCACGCTACTGGCATCGGTAACGGCGGCGAAACCGAAAATTGCCAATTACCCGTTCACCACGCTGCAACCGAATTTGGGCGTGGTGGAAGTTGATTCGCACGATTTTGTGATGGCAGACATCCCCGGACTCATCGAAGGGGCACACGAAGGCGCGGGGTTGGGGCATCAATTTTTGCGGCACGTCGAGCGCACCCGTCTGCTGGTGCATATGCTCGATGGCACATCCGCCGACCCGTTGGCTGATTTTGACACCATCAACGCCGAATTGCGGCTGTTCAACCCCGCGCTGGCGGAAAAAATGCAAATTTTGGTGCTCAACAAAAAAGATGTGCCCTCTGCCGCCGAACACTGGGACGCGGTGCAGGCAAAAGCCGCCGAACTCAATTTCCCGGCGCGATTCGTTTCGGCGGCGACGCAGGATGGTGTGCGCGATTTGATGCGGCTGGTGGCGGAAAAACTGGCAGAATTGCCCGCGCCCGAACCACTCACGCCGGATGTGCCCGTTTTCACACTGGATGAATCCGAATCGAAATTTACGGTGGAAAAACGCCCCGACGGCTATCATGTGGAAGGGGTCGGCGTGCGGCGGCTGGTGGCTCAAACATATTGGGATATGCCGGAAGCGGTGGAACGCGCCCAATTGCAATTGGAAACGATGGGCGTGCTGGCAGCACTGCGCGAAGCGGGAGTACAGGCGGGCGACACCGTATTTTTGGCGGATATGGAATTGGAATGGGTGTGGTAACGCTCGGTATTTTTGGCGGTACGTTCGACCCGATTCACAACGGGCATTTGGCGGTTGCCCGCGCCGCAAAAGCGCAACTGCGGCTGGAGCGGGTGGTGTTTGTGCCGGTGGGAACGCCGCCGCACAAACGCTGGCAGCCCGTCACCCCCGCCGAACATCGCTGGCAGATGGTGTCGCTGGCAGTGGCGGATACCCCCGGTTTCACCGTGTCGCGGGTGGATATTGACCGTTCCGCGCCGCAATACTCGGTGGATACCGTCCGTCTGTTGCGGCGCGGAACGGTCAATATC
>JALVZI010000115.1:0-2285 GCA_027022125.1 Anaerolineae bacterium
CTGCAGGACACAAGTGGGAATGACATTGAACTCGTTGAAACTTTTTGTGTGACTGAATTTAAGCCACGAATTTTCACAGATTTTAAATGTCATTCCGGAATTTCCTGCAGGGAAATATCCGGAATCCATAGCAAAACATAGTGGATTCCCGCTTTCGTACCCGCGGGGCACAGGCGGATTTTAAAAAATTGCCGATGGTTTCTGTAATTTTGGCTCACTTTTCAAAAGTTTCATTTAGTTCATTTTATGTTGGGTTAGATAATGTTAAAGTATTTTTGCTTGCGTTAGTTGGTATGAGTATCAAACATAGTGTTAAATTTTAACAAGATTGCCATATCACCACTAACACGATATTTTTCTTGCATAAAAGCTTGATGCCCGTCCAGTTTACCTGTTGAGATTGCCAACCATGTTTCAGCGGGGCAGTGGATGGTCATTGTGGGGTTTTTAGCTGCGCCGCGCTGTACGGTGCATTTTCCCTCGGCTATATTTAGAAAATATAAACCGCCGCCTTTACCACTGAGAATAAATTGAATGACAGCATTTGTTCCTTTTGCGGCTTCGGGATTGAAGGCAGTGGGCATGCCCATCATCAGGGTGTCAAGTTCGGCGGCGAGGGGGTCATCGCTCCCCGGTTCTGGGCGCGGAAAAAGATGAAGCATATCGTTGAGGAGTTTTTGCGAGCCGGTGGCTTCATAGTCGCCATTGGTAAAAGCTTCCAGCGCATCTACGTTGCCAATGCCAATATCGTACCAGACTTCATAGGGGGTTGTGATGGATAGGGTTGGGATGGCAGTTTTGCCTTGATGAAGGTCGCAACGAGCACCGTTGATTTCCAGATACCACATCGCTTCACCAGGATCGAAGTCTATTTTTGGGGGGATAATCTGAAATTGAATGGTGGCTTGCAAGTTGGGTGCAGCTTTGGTATCGTACATTGCTGTCATTGTTTGCATAATGACTTCATTGGAAACATAATAACGGTCGCCGGTTTTAGATGTATCGTTGGTAATATTGCTGCCGGCAGGTGCCATCGGTGTGCTATCCAAGTCTTTTGCCAGCAAAGGAACTGTATGACGCTGCTCTTGAGGCACTTTAAATTTATCCATCTGTTCGGTCCAGTAACCTTCAGCCAATTGATAAAAAACTTCTTTGCCGCCAGGAAAAAGGTCCTCTCGCAGTTGAAGTTGCAAGTTATCGCTAATGCGTCCATCGCGTATCAGTTCTTCGCCGGCTTGTCGTAGCAGGGTGTAGTAACCGGTAAACAGGTTTTGCAACGAGCGGCGGCTGAGGGGTTCGGCGCCGGGACGCAAAATTTCGCCTGTATATTCCCAATTTTCCATCCGCGCCATCTGTTTAAAGGTAGCCACCAGCGAATCGAAATGCTCGAATTCGGGAAAGCCGCCGGGAGAGACGAGAAACATTTTGTATGGTTTTTGTACGCGCTCCGGGTGTCCGGTAACACCGGGTACATGGGGGTGGGGGATGAGCCACGGTTCAAAACGGGGCAAGAGACGGTCAATAAAGGTCTTCATAATACCAGACATAGAAAAGTGGTAGAGAGGTGTGCCGAAGATAACCATATCTGCCGTGTTGAATTTTTGTAGGACATCTGCCATACTGTCGTCGTGGATGCAAACACCCGGGGTGCGCGCCCAGCAGGTGTAACAGCCAATGCACACCTCAAGGTTGAGCCGCCGAATGTGAATCAATTCAACCTCTGCGCCAGCAGCTTTCATACCTGCTAGAAAAGGAGCCAATATGTGATAGGTGCTACTTGCCTTCATTCGGGGCGAGCCGTTTAGAGCCAGAATTTTCATTTTTACTCCTTTATGTAATAATTGTTTTCGTGCTCAATAATTAAGTTACTAAATTATATATCAAGTAAACCAAAAAGTAAAGGGCTGTTTTTTAAAATTTTTGCGACTATTCAGGGGGGAGAGGAAAAACGCCCTTCGATACGTGGTTCGCACAGCAAACCGCTACGCAGAATGCGTTTTCTCTACTGAATGTGAAACGTCAACACGCCCTAGCGTAACTTTTGTGCAATTGAATGCGATTTCATCAAAAACCGCCGAAAATGGGAAGATTTCTATCGTCCAATAATCAGACGTAACGAGAGATTTTTAGGGTTATTTTCCAGAAATGTTGCTAATTTTGAAGAATTTTACGGATGTCATTCTCGAGAAAGCGGGAATGACATCAAACTTATTGAAACTTTTTGTTTGACCGGATTTCCGCATCAAATTAACGCGAATTTCTCAAATTTAAGCATAAAATCTGTG
>JALVZI010000115.1:2295-4281 GCA_027022125.1 Anaerolineae bacterium
TAAAAAGTAGGGTTATGCGGTCTGTAATGGCTCATCTGAAAATTTTCACCACAGAGGCACAGAGACGCGGAGAATTTAAAAAACTTTTGAGTTTCGGTTCTAATTTTCATCAAAAACTACAAATTCTGCTGTGTAGTCGGCTCTCAAACCTTATTTTTCTCTGTTTCTCTGCGCCTCTGTGGTTTAATTTTTGCACGGGCAATAACCCAACAATTAAGGTTGGGCGATGCAGTATATTCAGTTGCCGATTCGGTGAGACCCCAATCGGCAATCCGTTCCACCATTGTGCCGATACCGCCGCCGATTTCCAGCACGCGCAGCCGGTTTCGGCGCGGCAGATTTTCGCGCAGGGTATGCCATACCTGCCGGTTCAGCGCGCGGTCATCCACCGTGCGTTTCGCGGTCAAATAGCGAGAAAATGAATGCCAATCGGTCATCGAGCCTCCGTCAGTTCCAATAAAAATGCGCGGATGTGCGCCATGCTGTCATCCCACGCGGGAAATTGTCGCTGGCGGGCTTGCGCCGCCAGACTCATTTGTGCCAGTTTTTGCCGATTTTCGCACAGGTCGCGCAGAATTGCCGCCACCGAGCGGACATCATCCACCAAAAAACCGTTTGCACCGGGGGTGACGATTTCCCGCGCGCCGCCGCGCACCCCGGCGATGACCGGCACGCCGAACCCCATCGCTTCCAGATAGACAATCCCGAAGCCTTCATATCCCGACGGCACGGCGAGCAGATGGCTGTCGCGCAGCAGCGGGGTGAGTTCGGCGTCGGGCAATCGCCCCAAAAATTGGACGCGGTCGGTCAGCCGCAGTTGCGTCGCCAGCGATTGCATTTGCCGAAAATAGCGCGGGTCGGCATCGGTGCACCCGACGAGTTTCAGCGCGGCGCAATCGGCGGGCAGGGCGGCGAGCGCGTTCAGCAGAATGTGAACCCGTTTGCGGGGGATGATGTTCCCCACAAAAAGGAGGCGCAGCGGCGGCGATTGCCGGACGCGGCGGGCGATGTCCGGCGCGGAAATGTCGGCGGGCAGACGGTCGCGCCCGGGATATGCCACAATGCCGCGCGGTGTGCCACCGAGCACGCGCGCCACCGAATCGCGAGTGGTACGGCTGTTGAAAATGAACGCATCGGCGCGCCGCAGATATGCCCGCTCCACCGCGCGGTAGCACGCATTTTGCCGGCGCGGGCGGGTTTCATCGCTGCGCAGATGGTGAACGATGGAGATGATGGGCGCCGCCGTGATTTTTTCGGCGGGGCAGAAATGCCAGCGAAGGGTGATTCAACTCATCTTCCAGCCAGATGTCCACCGGGGCGGTTGCCAGCGCACGCCGCAAATCGCGCGAAAAATTGTCCAGCAGATGCCGCCCGTAATTTCGCCATGGCAGCGAAACGATGTGTACCGTGTCGCCGTGCGCGCGCAGGTGTTCCACCAGCCGCCGGTCATACAGATAGCCGCCGGAAAGGGTGTTCAGATTGCCGTAAATGACCAGCCCGATGCGCATTACCGCTCAAGCCGAAACGCCGCCCACGCGATGTCGTTTTCCCAGATTTTCACGGTGATGGCGGTGAGATTCGGTGCAGAGACGGCATCGGCGAATTTTTGGCAGAAAATGTGCGCAAAATGCTCGATGCTGGGATTCAGTCCGTCGAATTCGGGCAGGTTATTCAGCGTGTGGTCGCGGTAACGGGCAACCAGTGCGTCGAGTTGCGTTTCCACATCCACAATATCCACCAGATAGCCGTGCCGGTCGAGTTGCGCGCCGGTGAGTTGAATTTCCACGCGGTAATGGTGGGCGTGCAGTTGGTTTTCCGCGCCCCAATCGCCGCCGATTAAAAAGTGCTGTGCGATAAAATCGCGCTGAACAGCCAGTGTGTACATTTTGTTTTGTCCTTTGGTGTTTGGTGATTGGTGATTGGTGATTGGAGATTGGTGATTGGTTAATTGGTGATTGGCGATTCGTGATGCGTGATGCGTGAAAG
>JALVZI010000116.1 GCA_027022125.1 Anaerolineae bacterium
GATGGCGTTTCTGCTGGATGACGACCCCGAAAACGCCCCGAAAATCACCGGCATCAGCGATGCCAGCGGCTATCTGTACAACCCCGACGGACTGCACGTCCGCGAATTGCTGGTTCAGCAGAAACGCCATCAGGTTGCTGCTCTGCCATATTATGAAAATGTGCTGCGCGATGTTCACCCCTGCGCCACCAAATTTTCCAATTACAGCAACGACCTGCTCCGCGAAGATGCCTTCTGTTTTGTGCCCGCCGCGCCGATTGCCCGCTATCTCGGTGTGGATGCCGATAGCGGCGCATCCATGACGGTGGACAAAATGGGCAACTGGTCAATGATTGTCGAAGGGGCGAACACCTACTCGCCCGACCCCGCCCGCCGCGCCGCCCGCGCCCGCATGGAGCGCGCCGTGTACTGGCAAAAAGGGGTCATCATCGCCAGCGATTTTCTGGTCAACTCCGGCGGGGTGATTTACGCCGCACAGGAGCAACTCATCAAAACCCCCGACCATCTGCGCATCCCCGATGATATGCTCGGCGACCGGAAAGCGGTTGACCAATGGCTGGCAGACCATCAGCAGGAACTGGCGGAACTGGCGGAAAAACGGCGGCTCGCCGGGCAGGAATGGCTGGAACGCGCCATCACCCGCAATATGGAAGAACTGGTCGACCGGCTCATCGCCGACCCCGATTTGCTGCCTTTTGAAGCCGCCGAGCAAATCAGCGTCAGCCGTATCGCATCGAAAGAAAGTTTGCGCACGGTGAAAGATGTGATGGCGCCGATTACCACCATCCGCGACAATCAAACGCTGAAAGAAGCCGCCGCCAAACTCATCGGCATTCCGCAATCGCTGCTGGCGGTCGTTTCGGATGCGGATGAACTGGTCGGGGTGGTGACCAACTGGAATATCGCCGCCGCTGCGTCTGCCGATTTGCCGGGCGATACCTCCATCACCGAAATTATGACGGCGGAAGTCATCACCGCCAGCCCCGATGACAGCATTTTGGCGGTGGTGCAAAAGTTGGAACATCACGAAATTTCGGCGATGCCGGTGGTCAGCGACACGGGCGTCATCGGTATCATCAGCAGCGACATTCTCGCCCGCCGCACGCTGTATCGCCTATTGCAAAATGAACAGTGAATATAGTGAATAGTGAACAGTGAATAGTGAATAATGCAACCCTGCTACCCTGCTACCCTGCAACCCGAAACCAGAAACCCGAAACCTAAAAAACCCTTTGGAGGAAAAAATGTCTGACCGAAAGAAAGTAACCCTACCGTACCTGTTCAAAAAAGTGGATGCCGGTGAACCGCTGACGATGCTCACCTGCTACGATTATCCGACGGCGTATTTTCAGGAAGAAGCCGGTGTGGAAATTGTGCTGGTGGGCGACAGTTTGGGGATGACCATGCTGGGATATGACAGCACCCTGCCCGTCACGATGGACGATATGATTCGGCACACGCAGGCTGTGCGGCGCGGCACGCCGAATGCGTGGCTCATCGGCGATATGCCGTATATGAGTTACCAACCCAGCGCCGAAACCGCCGTGCGCAACGCCGGGCGATTCCTCGCCGAAACCGGTTGCGACGCCATCAAACTGGAGGGCGGCGTGGAAATGGCAGACCGAATCGCCGCCATCACCGCCGCCGGTATCCCCGCGATGGGGCATTTGGGACTCACCCCGCAGAGCGCGGGCGCGCTGGGCGGTTTTCGCTTGCAGGGTAAATCGGCGCTGCACGCCAAAAAAATCATCGATGACGCGAAAGCCATCGAAGAAGCAGGTGCATTCGCTATTCTGCTGGAACTGGTTCCCGACCGCGTGTGTCAGATAATTACCGAAAGAGCCGAAAACTGCATCATCATCAGTCTCGGTTCGGGACCGTATGCCCACGGGCAACTGCTCATTTACCACGATTTGTTCGGGCTGTATCCGAAATTCACCCCGCGCATGGCAAAAGTTTACGGCAACGCCGGGGAAGTCATTTTGAACGGGCTGAAACAGTATGTCAGCGAAGTGAAAGACAAATCGTTCCCCGAACCGAAAAACTATTTCGGCATTAAAGATGAAGAATATGAAGAATTGAGCCAAATTTTGAAAGATGAGGAGACATTTTAATGACTGATTTGCGCAAAAAACTGGAAATTTCCGCCGACCGGCTGGCGGCAATCAATGCGGTGCTGTTGAACCCCGATATGCAGGTGATGAACGATTTTCTGGCGGTGGTGGAAAAATACGGCACGCCGGAAGAAATCAATCAAAAAGCCGCCGAAGCGGGCAAATTGAAAAATTTGATGGCAAAAGTGGCGGCGGTGAAGCCCGAATATCTGCAAGATTTGGAATGGCTCGCCGAACAGCGCGACAAAGGCGCGTTCATCAGCGTGGCGGATTATCGCCGCAAAGTGCTGGGCGACAGAGCGGACGAAATGACCTTCGCCGATGATTTTGCCGTGACGCTGGAAGTGAGCGCGGCGCAGTATTTCCCGTATGTCATCGAAGCGGCGAAACGTGCCATCGCCGAGCAAACACTGATGCCCGGACGGTTCATCCGCGTGCGAAAAATGAAAGAGCAGGAAGCCGACGGCGATTTGGTGGCATTTGCCGCCGCCATGCAGATTATCGGCGCCAATTATGTGGAAACGCTGGACACCAAAGGCACCGATGGCTCGAACATCCATCTCGGCGGACCGGAGACCATCACCGGTTATTTCGGTGGGGTGGGGCAGCCGAACGACCACGCGCTGAAATGGCTCGATGAATTTTTATACTATTACACCAATTATGGCATCCGGCAGGTGCTGAACATCAATCCCGGCACGGTGCTGCTGGGGTATCTGCTGCACCGGCTGGGCGTGGATAACGAGTTTAAAATTTCGGTGTATATGGGGAATGATAACCCGTATGCCGCCCTGTGGACGCTCATCGGCGCGAAATTGTTCGCCCGCGATGACGGCACATCGCCGCTGATTGGCTTCAATTGGAGCAACTCGGTCAACAACCAAACTATCGAACTGACGGCGCAATTCCGCAAAGAATTGGGTTTTGAGGATGTGGTTCGGTTCGAGCACCATATCACCGAGACGTTCAAAAGTATCGTTATTCAGCCGTACAACCGGCGAGATGAACTGGTGGCATTGGCTGACCACGTGGCGAATATCTCGGCGAAACACGAAGGGGGCGACCCGGAAATTGACCAGACCCGCGAGCACCCGTCCGACATTTTGGACTATTTCCGTGATAAAGAGGAAGTCATCGCCAGCGGCGATTGGGATGCGCTGATGCTGAACTTTATGGACAAAATTGATGCCGTCAACAAAACGGCGCAAGCCCTCACCGAGAATGGATTATCGTTCATCGCGGCGGGTAATCTGCATAAATAGAGATACATGTAGCAAGGAGCAGGGAGCAAGGGCTTGTTCAATGAACAATGCTACCTTGCTACCCTGCAACTTGAAACTTTGAACCCGAAACTCGAAACTTTTTATGGGCGAATTTGCCCGTTACCCAAGACCACCCATTTGTAGGTGGTCAATTCTTTTAAACCGAGCGGACCTCGCGCGTGCAGGCGTTGGGTGCTGATGGCAACCTCTGCACCCAGCCCGAACTGCCCGCCGTCGTTGAAACGGGTGCTGGCGTTCACAAACACCGCCGACGAGTCGAGCGCGTTGACGAAACGCATCGCCGCGCTGTAATCTTCGGTGATGATGGCTTCGGAATGGTGGGTGCTGTGTTCAAAAATATGGTCGAGCGCCTCATCCAGACTGTCCACCACTTTGATGGCAGCACGCAGCGACAGAAACTCAGTGTCGAAATCGTCATCCCCGGCGGGCACGATATGTTTTTCAAATTGCGGCGACAGAATCGCCAGCGAGCGCGGGTCGCAGTGCATTTCCACGCCGTGTTCCGCCCATGCCTGCGCCACATCGGGCAAAATTTCTTCCGCCACCGCGGAGTGGATGAGCAGCACATCGAGCGCGTTGCACACGCTGGGTCGCTGCACTTTGGCATTCACGGCGATGGGCGTCACTTTGGCGCGGTCGGCGGCTTTATCAACATACAAGTGCACCACGCCGATACCGCCGGTGATGACCGGAATGGTGGCGTTTTCCAGCGCAAATTGGTGCAGCGATGCCCCGCCGCGCGGGATAATCATATCGATATATTTGTTGGCGCGCAGCATTTCGCGCACCAGCGCCCGGTCGATGGACTGCACCAACTGCACGGCGTTTTCCGGCAAGCCCGCCTGCGCGCATCCGGCGGCAATCACA
>JALVZI010000117.1 GCA_027022125.1 Anaerolineae bacterium
CCGCGCGCTGCGCATTGCCACCCCGCACGCCGCCAAAATTGCCGCCAAATTGCGCGATGCTGCTGTGCCGGTCATCACCCGGCTGGAAGAAGGCGCCATCTGGTTCGACCCGCGCACCGTCCTGCCAGAGCAGGAATCGGTACTGCTGGCGGAAGTGGTGGAGAGTTTTAGGGCAGAGTAGCAGGGTTGGTTGTTCAAAGTTCAAAGTTTCAAAGTTGCAGGGTAGCAATGTGGCAGGTTCAACGTCCCATTCGTAACTCGCTATTCGTAATTCGCTATTTCACGGAGTGATTATGACAATTTCACGCAAAGATTCGCAAACATTATCCGGCACGGCGGCGCGGTTTGGCGCGACAGTGCTGGGCGGCACGCTTTCAAAAGAAGGTGAGCGATATATCATCAACAAAACGGATGTAACGGAATTATTGGAAAGTTTGGTGGGGAAAAATGTACTGCTCATTGCCGAGCAGGTAACGGAGAGCCATCAGCCGGAGGTGAAAGTGTGTCTCACCTGCGGGCGAGAATACACCGAAGACGAGTGTCCGCACTGCGCGCGGGTGCGCGCTCGCCTGCGCGGGCGGTGATTGGTTGGAGATTGGCTCATTCTATTAACTATGTGGGTGTTGTTGTGAGGCATTACGTGTCTCACAACAACACCTCGCAAAAACCAAAACACAAGAGCGGTTCGCGAGCCACCCCTGTGTTTTGGTTTTGAATATGAACTGATTGAAACTTTTGAAAAATGTGGTCATCCGCATTATCTGCGTCATCTGTGTTCTATTTAATCTGTGACTGAATAGTTGCTATGCTTCTTTTTTGCGCGGCAACAAACGCGAACCGACCGCCAGATACTGGTAGCCGTTGCCGACCAAATTCATATAATCGGGAATCATTCGCCGCCCGTCAATGATGAGATACGGCGGTTGCACGGTTTGGGTAATGGTGGATGACAACCCGCGGAATTCTTCCCAGTCGGTGGTGATGAACAGTGCGTCCGTGCCTTTGATGGCATCTGCGGCGCTATTGTGATAGCTGATTTTCTCAAACAGATTGTTGTTTTTCGGGTTGAAATAGTGTTTGGCTTCTTCGGTTGCCAGCGGGTCATACGCGCGGATGGCTTTCACGCCGCGCCCCAACAGGGCTTCAACCACTTTCAGCGCGGATGAATCGCGCATGTCGTTGGTTCGTTTTTTGAACGCCAACCCCAGCAGGGCGACGGTTTTATTGTTGAAATTGAATCCGGCTTCGTTCACCGCGCGGTCAATCAAATAGGTTTTTTGATATTCGTTAATCTCGAAAACCTCTTTCAGCAGGGCATACGGCTGATTTTGGCGGCGCAGTTGGTACATCAGCGATTGAATATCCTTGCCGAAACAACTGCCGCCCGCGCCGTTGCTGACATACGACCCCCAAGTGCTGATGCGGCTGTCGGCGGTGACGCCGCGTTTCAGGTCTTCCATGCGGATGTTGCCGAATGTTTCGCCGAGCCGCGCACCGATGCCGTTCCAGAAAGAAATGTAGGTCAGCAGCAGGGTATTCGCCACATATTTGATGGCTTCTGCGGTTTCGGGGGTGGTTTCGATATATTTGATGCGCACATGATTGACGAATGAGGCATAAACGTGGCGCAAAATGGCGAAATCCTCTTCGCTATCCGCGCCGACGACCACCCGGTCGGGGCGACGTGAGCCTTCGACAGCGTTCCCTTCCGGCAGGAATTCCGGGTTCGATGCCACGCCGAAATTCGGCACATCGTGTTCCTCCAAAATGCGCTGCAAATAACGAGCCGTGCCGATGGGCACGGTACTTTTGTTCACCAGCACCACCCGCCGCCGGTCGGTGCGCGCGGCGAGTTTTTCCGCCAAATGGTGCGCGGCGTTGGTGTATGCCGTCAAATCGGTGGAGCCGTCGAGATTCGGCGGGGTGGGCAGACACAGAAAAATCGCCTCCGTGCCTTCCAGAATGTCGTCCACCGAATCGGTGAAAAAGAGGTAACGGTTCAGCGTATCTTTGATGATGGTTGCCAGTCCCGGTTCATTTACATAACGCTCGATTTGGGCGCGCTCGCCGCTGCTGTACGCGGCAATTTTTGTTTTGTCAATATCGTAGGCATACACCTGATGCCCTGTTTCGGCAAGAACGGCGGCGTGAGTCAGTCCGACAAAACCTGTACCGGCGACAAGTATTTTCATTTTTACATCCTTTCTGAAATTGGATTCGGTCATTTTTAGGTAGGGGCGGCTCGCGAGCCGCCCCTACTTTTGTCCAGTTATTATTATATCAAAAATATGGCGAATGCCTATAATGGATTCTGCGTAATTTCGCGGGCGGCGCGCCGACCGATTTCCACCGCGTAATTTGTGCCACGGTCCCACGGGTAGATTTGGCTCATACTCGCCCACCATAAACCCGGAATCGGCGTTTTGAGCGGGGGGATATTCTGGCTGTGGTTGACGGGTGGCACCGGTTGGGCATACGTTTCGGAAAATACCCAACTGTTGCGCACCCAACTTTCGTCAAACTGCGGATTGAATCGTTTCAGTGCGGGCATAAACAATGCCAGTAATTCTTCCTTTTTCATGCTGAAATAGTGATGGCTCGGTTCCAGATAATCGCCGCAGTAAACGATATGGTCGCCGGCATAATGTTCGCGGGGGATGAAATTGGTGTGTTCCACCAGCGCCAAAAATGGGAAGTTGGCGGTTTTGGGCAGATTTATCCAATAATGCCGGTCGGTGAGCCGGTGTTTCAGCGATAGCACCAGCACGATGGCGCCCATTGATTTGAGTTTGTGCAACTGTTCCAAATACGATTCGGGCAGATTTTCGGTGATGCGTTCCATCAACTGCGGCGAAACGGTGGACAGCGCCCGGTCGAAAATATCCGTGCCGTTTTCGGTGGTGATGGCAACTTTGTTGCCCGGTTGATGGGCGATGGCTTGCACCGGCGTGCGGTAGCGAATTTCGCCGCCGCGTGCCGTCACCGCATCGGCGAGAGATTGGTTGAACGCCTGAAATCCGCCTTTAAAATAGCCGAGTTTCACGCTGCGTTTGTGCAATCGCGCCCACATCCACGCCATGTTCACATCGCGGTAGTATTTGCCGAATTTGCCGATGAGCAGCGGTTCCCACAGCACGCGGTATGTTTCTTCGCCCATCGTTTTAATGAGCCAATTGTGTGCCGTCTCTTTTTCCAGCGCCTGCCAATTGCCGCTGAGGCGCAGATAAATGCCGGTTAGCGCGTATCTCAGTTTGGCAATCGGCGAGATGGGGAGCAGCGCGTTTCGCCACAGCGGGGTGGCGGGATACAGTTTATCATCAATAAAAAGGGACGTGATGGGCGACGGGAAAAACAGTTTTTCCGCCAGCCCCAGTTCGTTTATCAGCCCGATGATGTCGGCATCGGTTTGAAACCAGTGATGGTAGAATCGTTCCAGTTCCCAACCCCAGCGGGGGTCTTTAAAACCCGAAGCCAGCCCGCCGGGGCGGTCGGAGGCTTCAAAAATGGTGACGGTGTGCCCGGCGGCGGTCAAATCGAATGCGGCGCTCAATCCGGCGATGCCGGCGCCCACAATACCTATGTTCATATTTCAATCCTCAAAACAAATTTGCGAATGCGCGAATGGGCGAATGGGCGAATAGCCAGTCTCACGTCGCGCCGGTGCGGTTTTCGGCGGCTTGGGTGAATTCGTGCCAGCTCATACTTTCTTTTGCCATATACCAGAACCCCAATAGCGTGATGGGCAGCCACAGCGCGGCGTGCAGCACCAGCGTGTATCCGGTGGCAATTACCGGGCTGACGCCGAACACTTTCAGCACTTCGATGCCCGGTCCGTCAAACGTGCCGATATACCCCGGCGCGGAAGGCAGGGTGGTGGCTAAATTAACCACACCGTTCATCAGCATCAGCGCGAAAAAACTGACGGCGAAATTGAAAGCGTGCATAACGAACCAGTATTTCACCGTTTCCAGCAGCCAAATCACCACCGATGTGACAAATACCATCACCACATCACCCACGCTGCGCAAACTACCCAACCCCTGCGAAAAATTGTGTGCCATTCCCAGCAGCGGTGCGCGCAATTTTTGCGGCACAAACCGGTTGATGAAAAAGGTATAGATTTTTTCAGCCAGTTGGGGATTGACCGCCCACAAAATCAGAAAAATCAGCGCGCCGAAAAAAAGCACGCTGGCATAAATGACGGTTTGTTTGAGCCAGAGGGGTAGGTTCGGCACGGTGGGCAGGGCAACC
>JALVZI010000118.1 GCA_027022125.1 Anaerolineae bacterium
ATCCACAGCAAAAAAACAGTGGATTCCCGCTTTCGCGGGAATGACATACGTTTCCTTTTTCGACCGTATACCACAGGATAACACGGTCTTCGAGTTTTGTCAGTCAATCAGGCCTCGAACTTCAGTTCAAGGCGAACACCGGCAGCAACTCGCATTTATAGATTCTCGCTTGCGCGGGAATGACAATTGAGGTTCGATATGATACGAGTCACCATTCAAAAAAAAGACCGCACCATCGTTTTTCCCGTGAGTGAACGCGACACCATCCGCGAACTGCTGAAAGAGAAAATCTGGTGGGACCGGCGCAGCAATCGCTGGGCGGGGCGCGGCGATTTGACCGAAATCCGGAAAATACTCGAAGATGCAGGATATAACGTGAAAATGCGGTAGCCAATATGTGCGGACGATACACTTTAACCGCCAACCCGAAAACGCTGCAAGCCGAATTCGGCATTCCCGTGCCGGAAAATCTCGCGCCGCGATACAACATCGCGCCGACACAACCCGTGCCGGTCATTGTTGCCGAAAATGGCGCGCCGCGACTCGATGTGTTCCGCTGGGGATTGATTCCATCGTGGGCGAAAGACCCGCGCATTGGCAATAAACTCATCAACGCCCGCGCCGAGACCATCGCCGAAAAACCGAGTTTCCGCGCCGCATTCCGCCGCCGTCGCTGTCTCATCCCCGCCGACGGCTTTTTTGAATGGCAAAGAACGTCCCGGGGCAAACAACCGCTGTTCATCCATTTTAAAAACCGCCGCCCGTTCGCTTTTGCCGGGTTGTGGGAACAATGGCTGTCGCCCGATGGCAGTGAAATACTTTCGTGTACTATCATCACCACCGCACCGAACGAACTGCTGAAAAACATCCACAACCGGATGCCGGTCATTCTGCCCGCCGAAAGCCGGAATCTGTGGCTGGATGAATCGCAGCCGCCGCAAAATTTGCTGTCGCTGCTGAAACCGTATCCCGCGCCGGAAATGGCGTTTTACCCCGTGTCGAAACTGGTCAACTCGCCCGCAAATGACAACCTCGCCTGTGTGGAACCATTGTGAAGCCCGAAATGGATTCAACCGTCCCCCCTGCCCCGCATATCGTCGCCGCCATCGGCAGTCAAGACCATTTTTGGTCGCTGCTGAGTTTCGGATATGCCATCGCCGCCGCACAGCACGGCAAATTGACCGTGCTGGTCGTTTCGCCCGATGATGAGCCGCCGGAATGGTTGATTATCCCCGCGGCATACAGCCATCTCGATATTGAAATTGTGGTTGAAAAAGGGGGTGACCCTGCGCCACACATCATTGGCTACGCGCAAAAACATCACCCCGATTTGCTGCTGGTGGCGTGGCGAAAAACGCCCGGCAGCGACCGCTATCTGCTGCGCGGCACACTCGATTCGATTTTGCGGCAAGCGCCGTGTGACATCGCTGTGGTGCGCGCCGACCCCACCTTCCCCGAAACCGCTTTCGACAAACATCCGCCCCTTTCCATTTTGATACCGATGGCGGGCGGCGCCAACGCCCCGCTGGCAACCGAACTGGCGCTGGCGCTATCGCCGAATGCCACCGTCACCGCACTGCGCATCGCGCCGGAACACACCGACACCGCCGACTTTCTGGAACATCAGCAGCAACTCGCCCGCATGACCCGTCAATGGGCAGATAACCCCCGTTTGCACGCCAAAACCATCCGCGCCGAAAGTGTGGCGAAAGGCATTTTGGCGGAAGCCGAAAATTACGACATCACCATGCTGGGCGCAACCGCCGAAGGCATTTTCGACCAGATACTTTTTGGCATTCTGCCGGAAAAAATCGGGCTGAAAAACCCGCATACCACCGTCATCGTCAAACGGTTCGATGGCTCGGTGGGCGGCGCGGTGGAACGCTGGTGGTGGCGCATCACTCACCCGCTGCCCGTGCTGTCCACCGAAGAACGGGTGGAGGTGTACAAACAGATTCGGCGCGGGTCGCGCCCCGAAATTGACTTTTTTGTGATGATTGCGCTGGCATCCGCCATCGCCGCGCTGGGATTGCTGCTCAACAGTCCGGCGGTCATTATCGGGGCGATGCTGGTTGCGCCGCTGATGTCTGCCATTATGGGGATGGGGCTGGGCAGCATTCAAGCCGATGTGAAATTGCTGGAACTGGCGGGCACTGCCACCTTGCGCGGAGTTCTGCTGGCGATAGCCGTCGGGGTGGCGGCAAAACTGGTTGTGCCCACCAACGGCGCACCCACCGCCGAAATTTTGGCGCGCACCGCGCCATCTCTGCTCGATTTGGGGGTGGCGATTTTCTCCGGGCTGGCGGGGGCTTATGCACTGAGCCGCAAAAATATGTCGTCATCGCTGCCGGGGGTGGCAATTGCCGCCGCGCTGGTTCCGCCGCTAGCGACGGTCGGCATCGGCGTGGCGTGGCTGCGCTGGGACATCGCCGGGGGCGCGCTGCTGCTCTTTCTGACCAACCTGGTGGCAATTGTCGCCGCCAGCGGGCTGGTCTTTTTTCTGCTCGGTTTCCGCCCGCAGCGGCGCAAACAGCGCACCCGAATTTTCCGGCGGGCGGTGGTCAGTTCGGCAATTCTGCTGGTGCTGATGGTGTGGGTGCTCGGCAGTTTGACCCTGCAATCATACCGGCAAAACGCGCAAAAGCGCGCCATCGAATCGGCGCTGCGGAAGGAAGTCGCGGCGATGGGGAAAAATGTGGTGCTGGAAGATTGGCGCATCGTGGGGAAAACGGATGACGGCATCCGGCTGGAAGTTTCTGTACGCGCGCCGATTATCCCCAGTCATCAGAATGCGGTCGATTTGCAGGAAGCCGTCGCCGCCGACTTGGGCTATCCTGTGGCACTGACACTCGTTTCGGTGCGAACCACCACCCTCGACCCGCTGGTGCCGCCCACCCCCACGCCGTGAGCGAGTAGCGAATAGCGAGTAGCGAATAGCGAATGACTGCAACCCTGCAATCCTGAAAGTGAGCAGGTGAGAAAGTGGGAGCAAATAGCGAGTGACGAATAGCGAATAGCGAATGATTGCAACTCTGCAACCTTGAACCTTGAACTTTGAACCAAAAACTGACCGCTGACCGCTACCCGACTTTGGACTTTGGACTTGAAACTTTGGACTGCAAAAGGAGAACCAATGGTCAAACTATCAAATTTAATGGCATTTTTGACGGACTATATGGGCTATCACGATGGTGTGCCCAAAATTGACGGCTATCTGGCAAACGGATTGCAGGTTGCCGGCGCGGAGGAAATCCACAAAATTGCAACCGGTGTCAGCGCGAATATGCGTTTTTTCCGCGCGGCGATGGATACCGGCGCGCAGGCGATGCTGGTTCACCACTCGCTGAATCCGCCCGCATCGGTCTATTTTGAGCGGGACAGAATTTTCACCACCCGCCTGAAATTCCTGTGGGAAAACAACCTGACGCTCATCGGCTACCACTATCTGCTCGACAGTCATCCCGAAATCGGGCACAATGTGTCCATCATCAAATCGCTGGGCGGCACGCCGCTGGAACCATACGGGCACGATGGTTGGGGCTGGCTCGGCGAATTTTCGGCGGGGGCAGACCGCGATACCCTGCTGGCAAAATGCCGCGAGTTGTTTCAGAGCAACGGGGTATATTACCCCTTCGGCGCAAAAACCGTCCGCCGGGTGGTCAGTCTGTCCGGCTCCGGCGCGCCCCGCCCCTCCGATTACGATTGGCTGATAGCCAACGGCATCGACCTGTTCATCACCGGCGAACCGCGCGAGTGGAATCAGGAACTCTGCCGCGAAGCGGGCATCAGTATGGTCGCCGCCGGACATTACAATACCGAAATCATCGGGCTGACCGAACTGAGCAAAATTATTCAATCAAAATTCGATGTGGAAATTGAGTTTGTGGATATTCCGAATGTGGTGTAGAGATTTGTCATTCGTCATTCGTCATTTGTCATTCGCTGAATCGTTGAATCGTGATGCGTGAAACGTGATTGGTTAATTGGAGATTGGTGATTGGTGATTGGTGATTCGCCGAATCGTTGAATCGTTGAATCGTGATGCGTGAAACGTGACTTTGGACTTTGGACATGAGACTTGGGACATTGAACTTTGAACCTTGAACTTTGAACAACCAACCCGAAACTAGGTTCTGTTGACGTTTGCCGATTTTTCATCCTGAGTAGCCCGCAGGGCGTATCGAAGGGTGAAAATCGGCAGGGAAAAACGCCCTTCGATACGCGGTTCACTGCGTGAACCGCTACTCAG
>JALVZI010000119.1 GCA_027022125.1 Anaerolineae bacterium
CACCAGCGGAAAATCCGCCTGCATCAGCGCGGCAGTGCGGCGCAGTGCGGCGCGAATGTTTGGATTGAAAGTTTCCAGCAGCGGCAGCAGCGAATGGCGCACGCGATTGCGGGTAAAATTTTCATCGCGGTTGGTGGCATCGGTGCAGAACGGCAGGTTCTGCGCGCGGCAGTATGCCTCAATTTCCGTGCGGGGAATTTCCAGCAGCGGGCGGATGAGCGGCGCGCCGCCATCCGGCTGTGGTGTGCGGGGCAGCATTCCGCGCAAACCGTCCAGCCCCGCCCCGCGCAGAAAATGGAGCAGCACCGTTTCCGATTGGTCATCGGCGTTGTGTCCCACCGCAATTTTTTCGGCGTGAATTTTGCGCGCCACCTGCCGCAGAAAATCGTATCGCGCCGCGCGGGCGGCATCTTCCACACTTTTTTTCTGCTGACGCGCCAACTGTGCCACATCTGCATGCCCGATGGTGACGGGCAATTGCCAGCATCGCGCCAAATCGCGGACGAAATCGGCATCGGCAGCGGCGGCATCACCGCGCAGTTGATGGTTGAGATGCGCCACGTGCAATTTCAGGTTCAGCGCGGGCGCAAGCCGACGCAGCACATCCAGTAGACAGACGGAATCCGCGCCGCCAGAAACCGCCACCACCACCGTTTCGCCCGCCGCCAGCAGTTGATGCTCGCGGCAAAATGCCGCCGTCCGGTCAACGATGGTCATCGGCGTCACCTGTTCAACTGCCGCGCAATTTGTTTCAACCGCTGCGCCAGCGGCGATTTCGTCAGAAATTGTTTCTGCCGCAGCGCATCGGGGGTGGTGTGCGCCACGCGCTGCATCAGTGTTTTGGCGCGAGAAAAACTTTTCTGCGCCTGCGGCATACGGTTTAAACCCAGCAGCGGGGCAATCATTGTCAATTCAATTTCTATTTTCAGCAAAATATGGTGCGCGTTCTGCACAATGTCCCGTCCCTGCAAAAGGAGGGTGATGGCGTGCTCAAATTGGCGGTTGCGTGTCGCCAACTCGGCGGAAATGCAAAACGTGCGGGCGTGATATGCCCGCATACTGCTGGGCACAATCAACGCGATGAGCCGCGTAATTTGCCTTTCAACTTTCTCCCATTCGCCCGCCGCCATCTGCACCGACAGCAGTTCGGTGAAAATTTCGACTTGGTCGGCGGCAAAACCGAGCCGGTGCATCTCGTCAAATTCGGCTTGCAGAATGGATTCCGCTGTGGCGAAATCGCCGCGCATTCGCCGGGCAACGCCTGCCATACGGCGGGCGCGGCTTGCCCACACCGGCGAGCCGGTGCTCTCTGCCAGCGCGATGGCTTGCTCGACGGCTATCTCTCCGGCGGAAATATCGCCCAGCGCAAAATAGTATTCTGCCGTGCCGAGCAGCCCCATTGCCTGCCAAACGCTGTTCGTCAGTTGGGTGGAAATGACGGTTGTTTCGGTGAAACGGTCTGCCGCCAGCGACAGATTGCCCTGCACCAGCGCATTTTGTGCACTGCGATAACTGAATGTGGGCGCCCAGTTCAAATCGCCGGTGCGTTTTTGCAATTCGGCGGCATCGCGGCAAATCTGGTCGCTGCGGCGATATTCTGCCAGCCAGTGATATGCCGTCGCCAGCCAGCCATACGTTTTCATCAAACCCTGATAGTTGCCGATGTCGCGCCATGTTCCGGCAACGGCTTCCAGCCGCTCGACGGCGGCGTTCACTTCGCCCTGATAGAGAATCACTGCCGCCAACCCGTCTTTTCCGGCGGTGATGCGCGGGGTGTTCCGCAGCGATTGCGCCGTTTCCAGCGCTTCGTGAAAATACGCGCTGGCATCGGCGAGTTGTCCCATGTTGAATTTAAATTCACCCAGTTGGTTGAGCGTGTCCACCAGCCCCAATTTATCATCGGATTTGCGGGCGAGATTCAATGCCTGCTCAAAATACGGTTCGGCGTGACTGAATTTGTGGTATCCGGCGTAAATATTGCCCAATTCCGCCAGCACCCGCATCTGAACGGGTAGATTTTGGTTCGCTTTTGCCAGCGCCAGCGCCTGCTCAAAATCGGCGCGGGCATCGTCCACCCGTCCCATCCGTTTCAGAATGTTTCCCCGCCCCTCGTGGATTTTCGGCAGAATGTCCGGTTCCAAATCGTCCACCAGCAGCGCGGTGGATAGCGCTTCGGTGTAAAAATCAATGGCATTTTTATTGTCGAATGTGGCTTTGGCGGCTTCGGCGGCGCGAATTTGGTAGGTAAGCGCCCGGTCCCACACTTCGCCCTGCGCGTAATGGTGCGCCACGATGCTGGCGTATTCCTCCCCGCGCAGATAGTACAGCGGCGCCATATTGTCGGCGATGCGTTTGTGGTAGATTCGCCGCTGGTGGATGAGCAGGGTGTTGTATGCGGTTTCATACGTCAGCACATGCTTGAAAATATACTCGCGTTCGCCGGTGTCCATCCGCTCGTGGATAAGTTCCGCATCCACCAAATCGTCGAGCATCTCTTCCAGTTCGGCAGGGTCGGTGGTCACATCCTCCGCCACCGCTTTGAGCACCGAGCGGCTGAACACCCGCCCGATGACCGATGCAATTTGCAACAACCGTTTTTCGCGCTCATCGAGCCGGTCGATGCGCGCCGTCAGCACGCCAGTCAGCGTTTCGGGAATGTCAATATCCACCACCGGGCGGGCGACCACCCAATGCCCGTTTTGCTGCACAATCGTTTCATCTTCAATCAAACTGCGCAAAACCTCTTCCACAAACAGTGGATTCCCTTCGGCGCGATTGAGGATGAGGTCTTCCAATTCGTCGGGCAGGTCTTCCACGTGCAGCAGGCGGTCAACCAGCGAGCGGCTCTGCGGCGGGGTGAGCGGTTCCAGCAGAATTTCGGTATATTGCGCGGGATATTTTTCGGCGGCGCGTTCTTTCACCTGCCAAAAAAGCGAATCTTTTTCCGGGCGGGTGATGCAGATGATGCGCAGCGGCAATTTGCGGGTCAAATCGAGCAGATATTCCAGTAGTTGCACCGAACTGGTATCTGCCCAGTGCAAATCTTCAAAAACCAGCACTAGCGGCTGCCGGGCGGCGACGGCTTCCACCCACTCGCCCACCGATTCGAAGACTCGCTGCTGCAATGCCGGCGTGTCGGCAGGCAGTGATTGCGCCGTCTTTTCGTCCAATTTCGCGCCGATGAGCACACCCAGATACGGCAGCACCACATCGGCGCGCTCGCCGAACAGGTCATCGCCAACGGCTTGCAAATTTTTCCACACCACATCGGTGGGGGTTTCGGGTCCGGCGTGCAGATACGCGCGCAGAATTTCGATGATGAGCCGGTAACTCTGGTTTTGACGGTACGATAGCCCGCGCCCTTCCAGCCAAAGCAAATCGGTATCGGGCGAAATTTGCTGCTGTATTTCCGAAACCAGTCTCGATTTGCCCAGACCGGCTTCGCCCACCACCACCGTTATACCGCCGATGCCGTTTTGCAGCGCCGCCATTTGCTGCTGCAGGGCGGAAAATTGCGTCTTCCGACCCACCATCGGCGCGCGCAGACCGGCAATTCCCCGTTTGTGTCGCTGCTGTTTGACACCCTGCAAGCGGTACACAATCAGCGGCTGGCGTTTGCCCTTCACGGTGACGGGCTGGCGCGATTTAAAATTGAAAAGTTGCTGGGTGAGATAATAGGTATCCTGACTAACCAGAATTTCGCCGCGTTCGGAAACGCCTTCCAGCCGCGAAGCGACATTCACCGCATCGCCCATCACCGTGTAACCGCGTTTTCGGCGCGTGCCCACCAGCCCGGCAATCACCACCCCGGTGTTGATACCGATGTGAATGCCGAGCGGTTCCACCAGCGGCGCGGGCGGATTGCGGTTAAACGCTTCCAGCCGTTCCTGCATCGCCAGCGCGGCGTGCAGTGCGCGTTCCGGGTCGTCTTCGTGACTGCGCGGCGCGCCGAAAACCGCCATAATGGCATCGCCCATATATTTGTCCACGTAACCGTCATATTCATACACCACATCGCTGAGCATATCCAAACAGTGGTTAACCACCTGCAATACCCGCTCAACCTGCGCCGGCGATTCGGCGGCATCGTTCAGCGCGGTAAAGCCGGAAATATCGGCAAAAAGCACCGTTACCTGCTTGCGCTCGCCTTCGATGGCGCTGCTGACAAACGAGTCATCGGGCACATCTACCGCCAGCCCGTTGCCGCAGCGTCCGCAATATGCAAACCCGGCAGGGTTATCGAAAT
>JALVZI010000120.1:0-1551 GCA_027022125.1 Anaerolineae bacterium
CGCCGAACATCGCTGGCAGATGGTGTCGCTGGCAGTGGCGGATACCCCCGGTTTCACCGTGTCGCGGGTGGATATTGACCGTTCCGCGCCGCAATACTCGGTGGATACCGTCCGTCTGTTGCGGCGGGAATTCGGCACGGCGGCGGAAGATACGTTTTTCATCATCGGTGCGGATGCGCTGGGGAATTTTCCGCGCTGGAAAGATGCCGCCGACATTGTGGCGCAGTGCCGCATCGCGACTATTCACCGCCCCGGCTTTCGCCCCGATGTGCAGTTGGTATTGGCGGCTGTACCCCGGTTGGAATCTCGGCTGGTGTGGGTTGAAATGCCCCCCGTGCCCGTCTCTGCCACCGAAATTCGGCAACGGGTGGGGCAGGGGCTGCCCATCGCCGATATGGTTCCCCCCGCCGTGGCGACATACATCACCCGCCATCGGCTTTATGTGAATGAATAACGAATAGTGAATAGAACCTGTTGAAACTTTTTGTGTGACTGAAATTAAGCCACGAATTTTCACAAATTTCACGGATTTTAAATGTCATTCCGGAATTTCCCGCAGGGAAATATCCGGAATCCATAGCAAAACATCGTGGATTCCCGCTTTCGCGGGAATGACATTTAAAAAATTGCCAATGGTTTCTGTAATTTTGGCACACTTTTCAAAAGTCTCATTTAGTTCATAATGAAAAATGGGTGCGTGAAACGTGACTTGAAACCCGAAACTCGAAACCTGAAACCCGAAACACCTCAAACCAACACCATCACAATCCCCAGCAGGGTTATCCCCACGCCGATGATGGCACTGGTGCCCGGAATTTCGTGTAAAAAGAGTACACCCAAAATGATGCCGCCGGTCACTTCCTGCGAAGCGATGAGATTGGCATACGTGGCGTGCATGCGGCGCACGGCGGCATTATACAGCGTGTGACCCAATCCCAGCGGCAGCAGCCCCAGCGCGATGATGGAGGCGATTTGCCGCCAGCCGTATCCTGCGGGGGTGAAAGTGATGGCGGCGGCGGGGGTCATCCATGCGGCAGCGAGCAGGTACACAAAAAAGGCGTATGTTAGCAGGGGATAGTGGCTTCGCTGCGACCGCCCGGCAACGGAATAGAATCCGAATGTGATGGCAGATACCAGCGCCAGCCCGTCGCCGAGCCACATGCGCCGCGTCATATTCGGCTCGAAACCTGCCAGCACGGCAATACCGGCGATGACCACCGCCACCCCCAGCCATTTTCGCGCCGAAATGTGCTCTTTCAAAAATATCGCCGAGAAAATCGTCACGAAAACCGGCGCGGTGTACACAATTGTCAATGAATGTGCAATAGTGGTAAAGTTCAGTGAGGCGATATATGCCCCGAAATGCAGGGCGGTAATCAGCCCGAACAGGGTGAATTTGGGCAAATCGGCGCGGTTGAGCCGGGGGTGTTCCCGCCGGATGAGCGCCAAAATGCCCACACTCACCGCAGCGATGAACACGCGCCACGCCGTCACCTCATATGCCGACAGCGGCGCTGCCCAGCGCACCAGCACCGGGCTGGTGCGCTGGGC
>JALVZI010000120.1:1561-4232 GCA_027022125.1 Anaerolineae bacterium
TTTGTTTTGTTCGGTGGGGGATATGGCGGCCATACTTTGACAACCTCATTTCCGCTGGCTATAATTTCCAATGCTCATATAAAATTGATGCTATGCTGAAACCAATACCCGACACTGTATCACTGTCGGAAAAATTGGTCAAAAAAGCGTTGTTCATCGCCAATATGAGAAAATCAAACCATACCAATCACACAAAAGGAGTGAATTATGGCATTTAAATTACCCGACCTTCCGTATGCGTATGATGCGCTGGAACCATACATCGATGCGCGGACGATGGAGATTCATCACACCAAACATCATGCCGGATACACCAACAAACTCAACAACGCCATTGCCGGCACGGAAATGGACAGCATGACCATCGAGCAAATTTTGGCGATGGGGGTGAACAAACTGCCCACTGCCGTGCGGAACAACGGCGGCGGTTATGCCAACCACGCCCTGTTTTGGGAAATTATGTCGCCCAACGGCGGCGGCGAACCGACCGGCGCGCTGGCAGATGCGCTCAATGCGGCGTTTGGCAGTTTCGGTGCGTTTAAAGATAAATTTGAAACCGCAGCGAAAACTCGCTTTGGCAGTGGTTGGGCATGGCTGGCGGTCAATGGCGGCGCGCTGGAAGTTTTCAGCACACCGAATCAGGACAGCCCGCTGATGGAAGGGAAAACCCCCATTTTGGGTTTGGATGTGTGGGAACATGCCTATTATTTGAAATACCAGAATCGCCGCCCGGAATATGTTTCGGCGTTTTGGAATGTGGTCAACTGGACAAAAGTCGCCGAGAATTTCGCTGCGGCGACAAAATAACGGCAAAAAGAGGCTGGTACACCCCAGCCTCTTTTCATTTTCTCTGAAATTAACTGCGGTTAAAAATAAGTTAATTGCGGGTTGACAACTTTCGTTCTTTTTATTACAATGGATGAAATTTGAATCTGTTATTCTCACTCACTTTAATTTCAGGAGGAACTGAAATATGACTCACGTAATTACGGCAATTTGCACCCGCGAAGGTGACTGTGTAGAAGTCTGCCCCGTCGATTGTATCGTTCCGGGTCCCACCGATGACCCCAAATGGAACGACCTGTTCTTCATCGACCCCGACACCTGCATCGACTGTGGCGCATGCGTCCCCGTTTGCCCGCCCGAAGCCATCTTCCCCGAAGAAGATGTTCCTGAGGAATATGAAGCCGATATTCAGCGCAATGCCGACTACTTCACCGAAGGTCCCGGCTACTGGGAATACGATTTTGATTACGAGCGCAGCACCTTCAAAGGCGAACCCAAAGAATAATCTTCTGTTGAACCTCAAAGGCGTGCCACAATCGTGGTGCGCCTTTTTTCTTTTTTGAAAGTTCCCGATTTGAATTTTTCGGCGGGCGTGCTATCCTATCCTCACACAAAAAACACACGAGGTGAATATGACCCCCCCCTTCATCCCCCAACGAGCGATGGTCATTATGGCGCATCCCGACGACCCGGAATTTTTTTGCGGCGGGCTGGTGGCGCTGTGGGCACAGCAGGGCACACACATCGAATATTTGTTGCTGACCAACGGCAACAAAGGCAGCGACGACCCCGACATGACCCCCGCCCGGCTGAAAACCATCCGCCAGCGCGAACAGCGAGCCGCCGCCGATGTGCTCGGCGTGGGCGAAATTACCTTTTTCGATGAGCCGGACGGCGAGTTGACGCCGTCGCTGGCGCTGCGCGAACAGGTCGTCCGCCAATTGCGCCGCTTCCGCCCCGATGCCGTCGTCGCTCCCGACCCGACCACCTTTTTTTGGCGCAACCGCATCAACCACACCGACCATCGCGCCGCCGGGCAAATTGCCGCCGATGCGCTCTTCCCTGCGGTGGGCAATCGCATGTATCACCCCGAATTGCTCGCCGAAGGGCTGGAACCCCACACCGTGCCGCACATTTTCATCGCCGGAACCACCCGCCCCGATTTGTTTGTGGATATTTCGGCAGTGTTCGACACCAAACTTGCCGCCATTTTTCAGCACACCAGCCAAATTTCCAACCCCGACGGGGTGGCTGAACGATTGAAACAGTGGCACACCGCCACCGATGAATACGGGCGCACCGTTCTGCGAGAGGCATATCGCCTTTTGCACATTGGTTGACCCATCAGAGCCAACTGTGTTATAATACCTGTTGAGCACTAACTTTTATGAATGAACTAAATGAAACTTTTGAAAAGTGTGCCAAAATTACAGAAACCATCGGCAATTTTTTAAATGTCATTCCCGCGAAAGCGGGAATCCACGATGTTTTGCTGTGGATTCCGGATATTTCCCTGCGGGAAATTCCGGAATGACATTTAAAATCCGTGAAATTTGTGAAAATTCGTGGCTTAATTTCAGTTACACAAAAAGTTTCAACAAGTTCTGTGTGAAACGGAATTTCATCCGTTGGGAATTTGGCATCTTTTGACCTTTGCGTATTTTGCCACCTGCGTTGAATTGAATAAAATTGAGATGTACGGGGGAGTGTCGGAATTGGCAGACGAGCTTGACTTAGGATCAAGTGCCGCGAGGCGTGCGGGTTCGAGTCCCGCCTTCCCCACCAAAAACCTTCGCTCCGTGCGGAGGTTTTTTTTATTGGGGGGACACCCCCCAATTCCCCCCGCCGTTTTTCCAACGGAGAGGCGTGCGGGTTCGAGTCCCGC
>JALVZI010000121.1 GCA_027022125.1 Anaerolineae bacterium
TTGCGGGCGGGCGATTCTGGTATGTGCTGACCCACTGGGACGCTTACGCCGACGCGCCGCTGCAAGCCTTCGCGCTGACGGCAAACGCCATCGCCGCGCCGGAAGCGGTACTTTTTGCGCTCATCGCCGCAATTGTGTATGTTTATCGCAACAAACTCAATCTCGGCGAAATTGCCGATGTGAGCGCCATCGGCGCGGCACTGGGACTGGTCATCGGCGGGGTTGGCGCGTTTCTGGGCAGTCAAACGCAGGGCGCACCCGCCGCCGTGCCGTGGGCAATCACCCAATTCGGCGAAACCCGACATCCGGCGCACCTGTATGTCGCGCTGGCGGCACTGGTCATTCTCGGCATTCTGTGGGTTTGGCGAACCAAACCCCATCCGCCCGGATTTCTATTTTTGTTGTTTGTGGCGCTGTATGCCGCCGCCCGGTTGCTGCTCGACCCGTTTTTCGCCCTGCCCGCTACCATCGGCGACGGGTATCGCACGGTGCAGGTTGCCGCACTGATTGCGCTGGTCATCGCGCTGGCGGCAATGGCGCGTCTGAAAATGGATAGCGAGTAAACCTATTTAAGGGGACGGGAAAAGCGCCCTTCGATACGCGGTTCGCGGGGCGAACCGCTACTCAGGATGCGCTTTTCCCTGCCGATTTCATCCTGAGTAGCCCGCAGGGCGTATCGAAGGGTGAAAATCGGCAAAATACCCCTGAAGTTACGATAGCGAAACCTGATGCAACGAACGCATATCCCGCACAACCAATTGATTTTGGAGCAAATCGCGCTGATGTTCGCCAGTTTTGTTTGGACGCTGGTGGTTCTCAGTGGGATTGTGCTGTTTTGGGCAGTGCAGGATATGGAATCGAACTGGAATCCTATTTTGGGAATTGCCAGCACACCGACCGCCACCCGCCAGTTGGTGGTGTATGTCGCCCCCACCCCGTCGAGCACGCCGTGGGCTGTACCATCGCCCACACCGACCGCTGCCGACACGGTTGAACCCACCGCCACCCCGACGCTGGTCGTTGCGCCGCCCAGCATTCTCCCCGACACACCAAATCAGGATGACCCGACGCCGGTTGTCATCGAACAAAATGCGCCGTTGCCCACCGCCACAGCGCCGCCACCCACCGCCACGGCAACGCCCGTCACAGTGGTGGATGCGCCGCCCGACAAACCGCCCGCCGAGCAGTCGCTCGCACCGGAACCGCCCATTCGGCTGGTGATTCCCGCCGTGAATATCGACTCGAAAGTGGTGCCGGTCGGCTGGGATATTGTCGAGCAGAACGGGGTGCAATACAGCATTTGGCACGTCGCCGATTATGCCGTCGGTTGGCACGAAACGTCGGCGCGGGTGGGTGAACCGGGTAACACCGTGCTGGCGGGACACCACAATATCAACGGCGAAGTTTTCCGCGATTTGGTGAATGTGGAAGTGGGCGACACGGTAGAACTCTATACCACCGACGGGGTTTTCACCTACACGGTGGAACTGAAAACCATCGTCAAAGAAAAAGGCGAACCGTTGGAAGTCCGCCAAAAGAACGCCGAATGGATTGCGCCCACCACCGATGAACGGGTTACAATGGTAACCTGCTGGCCCTACACCAACAACACCCACCGCGTCATTGTGGTTGCCAAACCGGTGAAGTAGGGGGTTTGGGGTTCAAATATTCAGGTTCAAGGTTAATCAGTCCAAAGTTTCAAGTCCAAAGTCCCACTTGCTCACTTTCTCACTTTCTCAAGTTCACACATCACGTTTCACGCATCACTCATCACGCAATACGAATCACCAATCTCCAATCACCACCCTACGGCTTGCGCCCGATGCCGCCATAACCGAATGCCCGCCACGGTTCATCATAAAACGGGTCATCCTCCGACTCCGGACGCCAGCGCGGGCTGTACACCAACCCCGGTTCGACAATTTCCAACCCCTCGAAAAATTGGGCAATTTCCGCTTTGTCGCGGTGACGCGCCGCACTCGCCAGTTTCAGCAAGCGGTCGCCCTCTTCTGCGGAAGCAGGTTTATACCCGTCTAGCGTGCTGTGGATGATTGCCACATAACTGCCGGAGACAATTGCCGATTTTATTTTCTCCACCACCCGAAACGCTGCATCATCATCGGTGATATAATGCAGCACCGAAATCAACAGCACGCCCACCGGCTGCCGGAAATCAATCAACTCTTTGGTGACAGGGTGGTCTAAAATCATCTCGATTTGGGCGGCGTCCGCCTGAAATGCCTTAACATTGGGGTTATCCGCCAGCAGCATTTTGCTGTGTGCCACGGCGATGGGGTCAATATCCACATACACCACTTTGGCATCGGGGTTGATGGCTTGCACCACTTCGTGCGTGTTCTGCACGGTGGGAATCCCCGCGCCGATGTCCAAAAACTGCGAAATCCCCGCCTGCGTCAGATATTCCACCATCCGTTTCAGCACACGCCGGTTGATGAACGCATTGATTTTTGAATCGGGGTGCACGGCTAAAATTTGTTCCGCCAATTGACGGTCGGCTTCAAAGTTATGGTAGCCCCCCAGCAGATAATCGTACATCCGAGCCACATTCGGTTTGGATGTGTCGATGTTCACAGAAAATTGGTCGAGGTTCGGTGGTTGGTTGCCTTGTGTCATTTTGTCTCCATTTGGCAGCGTTAATCTGTGTCCATCCGTGGACTATTTATTTCCATCGCCCATAAATCTTCCGGCGATTCGCGGCGGCGCACCAGCCGAATGCGGTCGCCGTCCAACAGCACTTCCGCCGGGCGGGGATGGCTATTGTAATTTGATGCCATCACCATGCCATACGCGCCCGCATCGAGCAGCGCCAGCACATCACCGGGCTGAACGGGCGGCAGCAAACGGTCTTGCGCCAAAAAATCGGTGGATTCACAAATGGGACCCACCACATCGCACACAATCGGCTCGGCATCGGCGGGTGGCGGGTTCAGCGGCTCAATGCGGTGTTGACCGCCATACAGCGCGGGACGAATCATCGTGTGCATGCCCGCATCGGTGATGACGAATGTTTTTCGCCCCGATTTTTTGATGTACTGCACGGTCATCAGCAGCACGCCCGCCGGTGCGACCAGCCATCGCCCCGGCTCGAAAATGAGTTCCAGCGACTGCCCGCTGAACAGCGGGCGCAGCGCCGCCGCCAATTCCGCCGGGGGAAAATCGGGTTCGCCCTGATAACCAATGCCGAACCCCCCGCCCATATCGAAACGGCGCACGGTCAGCCCTTCGGCGCGGCGGGCGGCGATAAAATCCAGCCCTTTCTGCGCAGATTCAATGTATGGTTCAATTTGGCGCACCTGCGAGCCGATGTGCAGATGGATACCCTCAATTTTCACGGCGGGGTGGTCGCGGAATTGCCGCCACAGGTCGGCGGCAGTTTCAAAATCCATTCCGAATTTATTTTCGGCGTGCCCGGTGGTGATGAATTTGTGGGTGTGGGCATCCACATTGGGGTTGAGCCGCAGCACCGCGCGCGCCGATTGCCCCGTTTCCGCCGCCAACGCCGCGATGCGTCGCAATTCGCCCGTAGATTCGACGGTGAAATAGGCGATGTTCGCCACCAGCGCTCGCCGAATCTCCGGCACGGTTTTCCCCGTTCCGGCGAAACTGACATCACCGGTGGGGATACCGGCGGCTTGCAATCGCGCCAGCTCGCCGCCGGAAACCACATCGAACCCGAAACCGAGCCGGTGGATGAGTTGCAGAATGGCGCGGTTGCTGTTGGCTTTCACGCTGAAATGAATGTGCGGGTTCAGCGGGGCGAGCGCGGTTTTCAGCGCGGCTGCCCGCTCGCGGATGGCATCTGCGCTGTAAACATACAGCGGTGTGCCGAATTCGGCAACAACGACAGGGGGGATGTTTTGGGGTTTCAGGTTCATATTCAAGGTTTCAAGTTCACAGTTCAAAGTTCAAGGTTGCAGGGTTGCAGGGTAGCAATCAGTCCCAAGTTTCAAGTCCAAAGTCCAAAGTCAGGTTGAGGGTTGCAGAGTAGCAGGGTAACAAAGTTGCAGGGTGGCAAAGTTTCACGCATCACGCTTCACTCATCACGTTTCACGCAATACGAATCACCAATCTCCAATCACTACTCACCATACTTATTGCGCCGACCGAGCGCGCGGGCAATTTGCCGCCGCGATTCTTTTTCTTTCAGCGCGGCGCGTTTGTCATACTGCTTTTTGCCCATCGCCAGCCCGAGTTCCACTT
>JALVZI010000122.1 GCA_027022125.1 Anaerolineae bacterium
TAAAAAGGGAGAATACCTTGTTCAGGCGGGGAGACATCTTTGCCACATGAAAGCGCACCTTAAAAACGGCTTCCGGGGCGCGGCTTTCTTTCGGGGGAGCGTCCACAAACATCTCACGGAAGATGGTAAACTTTTGTCCGTTTTCTTCCACAATTGTTTCCCCAATTCTGCCTTTGGGGAAATGATAGCGACCGAGAAGCAAGTTCAGGTTAGCTCTGCAAAAACTGGATAAGGGGTTGGGTTGCATAGCCTTTTCTCACCACATTGATTTTTTCATATCGGCAGCCGCTTTACGCATCCTCATTTACTATCAGCACAATCCGCCCCTGCACCGCAGCCTGCTCAATCAAGCGATGGGCTTCGGCAGCCTCTTCCAGTTTCATACGCCGCGCGATGACGGGATGGATGCTGCCCTCCGCCAGTAGGTCAAAAAGGGCGGCTAAATCCTCCTTGAACCAATCGGGGTGCTTTTTTCGCCAATCGCCAATCGAGTAGGCGCGCGCCCTGCGCCCGTTGGGGAAGATGTTCCACAGAGCAACTTTTGCAAAATCCACAGGCACGTTGCCGCCCTTGCCCATGGCATTATCGTAAAAACCATAGGCAACCAGCACCCCGCCCTTCTTCAGAGATTGGAAAGAACGTTTGAAATGCTCGCCACCGATGAAATCGAAGACCGCATCGCAGCCACCCTCGGTTTGCATCCGCCGGAGAAAATCTTCCTTGGTGTAATCAATGTGAATCGCGCCCAACCCCTCGACCAGTTCCCGCTTGGCGGCGGATGCCGTGCCGTACATCTTCAAATCGAGCAGCGCGCCGAGTTGCAGCAGCGCCGTGCCGACCGCGCCGCCTGCCCCGTGGACGAGAATCGTTTGCCGGCGGCGGATTTGCGCTACGCGGTGCAGCATCTGGTAGGCGGTGACGTAGGAAAGCACCATGCTGACCGCCTCGGCGGGGTCCAACCCCGCGGGGACGGGCACCAGCCCCGAGGCGGGGCGCAGCATATACTGGCTGTATGCGCCCCAAACAGTCAAATCCGCCACCATCTGCCCGATTTTCAGCCCGGTTACGCCCGCACCGAGTTTATCCACCACGCCGACCATATCATAGCCGGGCGAGAGCGGCGGCGTCTCCTTGAAGCCATAGTAAATCCCCTTGCGCACCAACGTATCGGTGAAGGTGGCGCTCGTAGTCAATACCCTGACTCGCACTTCACCCGCCCCTGGTTCAGGGAGATTCTCTTCTGTGACAACCTGCAACACTTCTGGCTCGCCGAATTCGATCAGGATGACTTTTTTGTAACTCACGATTTCTCCTGTTCATAGATTCGGGTCTTCAATTCGCAGAACTCGTTCCCCATAGATTGGGTCAGCGTCAGGGTGTTTGCCCCGGCGTTGGGGTTGATGGCGTGCAGAACGCCTTTATACATTTCCTGATAGAGATGGCAATAATATGGACCACCGGCATCGGGGCTTTCTCGCAACTGCACCGCGAGGGGACATTTCGTCCAATGGCAGGTAACTTCGCGCGCGCTGGCGGAAATCTCGATTTTGCCGTGAATCCCCAGCAGATTGTGCAAAAAATCAATAATGCGCGAAAGGCTGCGGGCGTCATTGGGGTTGATGGATAAAAAGTCGGCGGTCTGGGCGGCAATTTCTTCGCCCAACGCATACTGCGATTGCAGTGCTCGCTGCATATCCAAACTGCCCCGCGTCACCACCACCCGCATCAAACGGGCAATCATCTCGGCGTGAATCTGGTTGGCGAGGTGGCGTTTCAGCGCTTCTGGCAGCGGAAATCCGCGCGCCGTCCACCACTTGGCGATTTTCTTCTGAACCGGATGCTTTTCGAAGTATGCGTAAAGGGTGAATTTCATAAATTCTCCTTTTGGATTTGCTCCGCCGCCCACAAACCTGAATGTGCCGCGCCGTCGGTAGTGGGGGTTGCCATATAGTCACCGGCAAGAATTACGCGCTGTTCGGGCGTCCATTTGCGCCGGTACTCCCAAATAGCGCGGCTGCGCCCCACCGGGGAGCGCGGCTCGGCATACCGCCAGCGAAAGTGCTTTGCGAAAACAACTTCATCCCGCAAACCGGGAAAATACGTTTCAGCTTCCGCCAAAACGGCTTCCGTTATTTCGGCATCCGGCGCATTCAGCAGCCGCGCCCCGGCTGCGCCCGCCAGCATCACATCCAGCAACTCGCCTTGCGGCGCGCGGGTGGGGTGTTTGTGCGATTCCAGCGCAATCGCGGCGATGTTTTTGCGTTCGCGGCGCGGGATGAGAATCCCGTACACGTCTCGCAGGGCGGCTCGCCCGTCCCAGTTTCGCCCGGTGGCAATGCCGAGATTGACCGTCGAACTGTATCGGGTGGCGAGAAGTGATGCTGCCCACGGTGGCGCTTGCGGATAGATTCTTTTGGCGATGGGGGCAGGGGTTGCCAAAACCGCGTAATCGGCACGGTATATTTCGCCCTCTGAAGTACAGGCTTCCACCGCGCACGACGTTATATGCAAATTCTCCACATAGATATTGAGGCGCACATCCAGCGGGGTGGCTAACGCCTCGGGCAGCGTGCCCAGCCCGGTGGTCAGCGTGAGCAGCGGTCCACGGCGGATAAAATAGCCGCTCAGCCAAAGTGCCAGTGCTTTGGACGTGCCTTCCGGCGCTTGAAAGTACAATCCTTCCAATGTGGGCTCAAAAAGATATTCCAGCACATGCGCGCCAACTTCTTCCAGTAAATAGTCGGCGGCATCTTGGTCATCGAAAGCCGCCCATGCGGCATAATCATCAAGGGGAAGGTGTCGGATTTTTGCCCCCGCGCGCAAAAGAAATGCACCGCTTTTAAACCAGTCCCTGAACGGCAGCAATCCACCAGCGAGCATGGCAAAGGGATTGTCGGCGCGCATCCGGCGGAGTTTGCCCCCGAGAATGACCGCAGAAGCTGAGGCGTGAATCTCGCGCAGCCGCTCTTTCAGCCCGGTTTCTTCGATGAGCGGCAACACCGCGGTGTAACTGCCGGAGAGGAACTGCGCACCCCTGTCGATAATGTAGCCATCCACCTTCTCGCTGCTCATGCGCCCCCCGACGCGCGAACCGGCTTCCAAAACGATGACGCGGAATCCCGATTGATGCAGGCGATGTGCCGCACTCAACCCGGCGATTCCCGCCCCAATGACAAGAACGCGCATTGTCACAGCACCCCCATCCGCACCAGCATAGCGCGGATTTCCGTTTCAAAGAAAGCGTCCACAGTGTCGGGCTCTGCCACGGCGCTGAAATGCCCATAGAGTTCCAGCGAAACCAGACCGTGGATGTGCGCCCAACTTGCCAGCACAAAGTGAATCACGGCGGGGTCGCCCCGGTAGCCGAATTTATCTACCCAGGCGCGAATCATTTCCGGTTCGGCGGTGAACGCGCCCTCCGTCTTCAGCACGCCAGCCCGCCAAGCGGCATCCAGCGCGTCAATCAGGACGGTCATAGCATCTGCAGCCGCTTGGTCGGTAACTTCCGCCGAGGCGCTGTAATTCGGGATGGGTGTGCCGAAAATCAGGTTGTACTCTTCGGGGTGAGCCAGTGCCCAACCGCGATATGCCCGCGCTGACGCCAGAATGCGTTCGGCGTGGGAAGTTTCGTTCACAACCAGAGAGGCGCGGATGGCATCTCGCAGAGCATTGTAGGCATCCACAATCAACGCGGTGACCAGCGCATCTCGGTTGGGGAAATAGTTATAGATAGCCGGCGCGGTGATATGCAACTCGCGGGCGATGGCACGCAACGAGAGCGCCGCCGCACCCTTCTTTGCAATTTGCTTGCGAGCTGTCTTTTTGATTGCCACTTCCAGATTGGGGTGTTGTTCGGATTGTTTGGGACGAGCCATTTTGACCTCACTTTAAGTAAACAGTGTAAATATACAATGTATATTTTATTTTGTCAAATCTTTTTCACCAATTCTACACAACCACTCTTTCGGCAACAGATAACCCCTGCATCACCCAGACTACTACACTGTCCACACTAAAAATTCGAATTATATCAAATATTCGGTGTGGATTACTTTGATTTACCTGCCAGTGTAGAGTCTACTGAAAAAGATATTACCTCTTGCAAAATCGCAAAGCCGCAAAGATTTAAAGGTTTTTCTGCGCACTTTCGAATGAACTAAATGAAACCTTTGCAAAGTGTGTCAAAATTACAAAAATCATAGGTAATTTTTATCATG
>JALVZI010000123.1 GCA_027022125.1 Anaerolineae bacterium
ATCTATGACCACCGATTTAATCGGCAAGCAAATTCCGGTGCTGGATAAAGGGTATGTTCAACTGCTGGACATGATGCCGCACCCGAACACCGGCATCGGCGGCGATTTGGCGATTGTCAACGCGGCGCGCGTCTCATTTCTGGGCGAAAGCAAAGGCGACGCGCAGGACAAAAAGTTGCTTTTTTATCTGCTGCGCCATCGGCACACCAGCCCTTTCGAGCAGGTGGAATTCAAATTTCGGGTGCGCGCGCCGGTGGTCACATGGTGGCAGTGGGTGCGCCATCGCACCTGGAATTTCAACGCCCAATCGGGGCGATATACCCCGTTTCAGGAAAACGATTTTTACGAACCGGACATCTGGCGCAAACAAGCCGCCGACAACAAACAAGCCAGCGAAGGCGAACTGGACGCGGCACAGGCGGCGGAACTGTCGAAACTGCTCACCGAGCATTACGAACGCGGATTCGACCTCTATTCAAAAGCGTTGGAAATGGGTGTGGCGCGCGAGCAGGCGCGGATATTCCTGTCGGGGTTTGCGGTATATTACACGTGGGTCGCCAAAATTGACGCTCACAACCTAATGCACTTCCTGTCGCTGCGAATGCCTGACGATGCCCAATATGAAATTCGGGTGTACGCCCACGCCATTTTCGACAACTTTTTCAAACCGCTCATGCCGTGGACAGCGGAAGCATTTGAGAAATATGTGCTGAATAGGGATAGGAAGTGAGATTGGTGATTAGAGATTGGTGATTCGTGACTTTGGACTTGGGACGTGAGACATTGGACTTGAAACTTGAAACCTTGAACCTGAAACCATAAACTAAAAAACCCCCAGCGCCGACATTACCGCTGTGGCTTTGCCCTGCAAAAAAATGTCGGTGATGCGGGGGGTATATGCCGACGGCGCGATATTCACTTCGATGATGGTCGCGCCGTTTTGTTTGGCTTCGTGGGGGAGGAGCGATGCTGGGTAAACCTCGCCGGTGGTGCCGATGACCAGCCACACATCGGCGGCGCGAGTTTCCGCCAGCGACTCGCGCTGTGCCGCCAGCGGAATACCTTCCCCGAAAAAGACAAAATCGGGTTTGAGGATGCCGCCGCAATCGGTGCAGCGGGGCGGCATTTTGGCGAACAGTTGCGGCGTGTATGGCACGGTTTTGCCGCATTGGGTACAGGTCAAACGGTGACTCGTGCCGTGATATTCAGTGACGGTTCGACTGCCCGCCGCCTGATGCAGATTGTCGATATTTTGGGTGATGACTCGCCCCAGCAGCCCCGCCGATTCCATCTGTGCCAGCGCGATGTGCGCCGCGTTGGGGCGTGCTTGCCCGAAATAATCGTAAAAAATTTCTTTGATGACCCGCCATGCTTCCGCCGGATGTGCCGAAAAATAGCGAATATCGAGCACGGTGGGGTCATATTTTGACCACAGCCCATCCGCGCCGCGAAACGGCGGGATGCCGCTTTCCACCGAGATGCCCGCCCCGGTGAATGCCACCACTCGCCGCGCCGACCGTATCGCCGCAATTGCCGCCGACAATTCAGCGTCCATTCTTCCCTCCGCGCCGAATGGGATACACCACCGCGATTTCATCGCAGGCGTGAAATTTGGGGCAAAATACGCAATCTTTCATCACTTTTCGCGGCAGTTTTTCTTTCTCCGTCACTTTGAACCCCAATTTCAGAAAAAAGCCCGCCTGCCGGGTGAGGGCAAACACGGTGGGAACTTCTAGCCGCGCCGCGTCTTCCAGCAGTTGGGTCACAATTTTGCGCCCGATACCCCGTCCGTGTGCCGCCGGCGATACCACCAGCGAGCGCACTTCCGCCAAATCGCCCCACAAAATCAACAGCGACCCCATCCCGACAATTTCGCCGTTCACTTCCGCCACCACCCACTCGCGGATGGATTGGTACACGTCCGCTTCCATGCGCGGCAAAATTTCCGCTTGCCGGGCATATTCATTCAGCAGGGGCATCATCGCGGGAACATCGGTCAGCCGCGCCCGGCGGATGACGGGTTCCCGGTGTGGTGTTTTGGGTTTCAGGTTTCGGGTTTCAGATTTCAAGTTTCGAGTTTCAGGTTTCTGGTTTCGGGTCTCAAGTCCAAAGTCTCACGTTTCACGCATCACGTTTCACGTTTTCACGTCATCACGTTTCACGAATGACCAATGACAAAGGACAAATGACAAATAACCAATCGCCAATCAACCAACATCTGCCAGCGCCAGCGAAAGTTTTTCCACCAGCAGGTCAATTTCCGATTCGGAGATGATGAGTGGCGGCAGCAGACGCACCACATTCGCCCCCGCCGAAAGGATGAGCAAGCCATGATTCCGCGCGGCAGAAACGATATTCGCTGCGGGCACGGTGCTGACCAGCCCCCACATCATCCCCCGCCCGCGCACGGTTTCAATCAGCGGGCTTTTTTTCGCCAGCCGATTCAATTTTCGCGCCAGATAATCGCTGCGGCGGCGAACATCCGCCAAAAATTCGGGGCGGCTCAACTCGCCGAAAACGGCGCGCGCCACCGCGCTGACAAACGGTCCCCCGGCGAAAGTGCTGCCGTGGTCACCGGGCTGGATGGCATCTGCCACCGATTGGGTCATCAAAATTGCGCCCATCGGCAAGCCGCCCGCCAGCGGTTTCGCCGCGGTCATAATGTCCGGTTCGACCCCATACTGCTGGTGCGCCCACAGCGAACCGGTGCGCCCCACGCCGCACTGCACCTCATCGAAAATGAGCAGCGCGCCGGTTTCATCGCAACGGCGACGCAATGCCGCCAAAAATTCACCGTCGGCGGGGGTGACGCCGCCTTCGCCCTGCACCGGCTCGACAATCACCGCGCAGGTCTGTTCGGTGATGGCGGCGCGGGCGGATTTGATGTTGTTGAATTCCGCAAAAGTGACGCCGGGCATAACCGGCTCAAACGGCGCGCGATATTTTTCGGTGGCGGTGGCGGCAACCGCCCCCATCGAGCGTCCGTGAAACGAGCCGCTGAATGCCACGATGCCCGTTTTGTCGGTGCGGTTCAGAATGGTGCGAGCGTATTTTCGGGCAAATTTGAACGCGCCTTCGTTTGCCTCCGAGCCGGAGTTGGCGAAAAATACGCGGTCGGCAAAACAGGATTCGCACAAATCGCGCGCCAGATGCGCCATCGGCGCGTTGTGGTACAGGTTGGAAAGATGAATCGGGGCGTGCATGGCTTTTTTCAGCGCGGCAAGCACCAGCGGATGCCCGTGTCCCAGCGCGTTGACGGCAATCCCCGACCCGCCATCGAGATAGCGCGCCCCATCGGCGGTGATGAGCCACACCCCTTCGCCGCCCGTTACCACAAAATCGGGGCGGTTGTACGTTTGCAAAACATATCGGTTTTCAAATGCAATTGTTTCGTTCATAGGTGGAAGTCCCAAGTCTCATGTCCCAAGTCTAAAGTTGAGTTGCAAGGTTGTAGGGTTGTTCGGTGTTCAAAGTTCAAGGTTCAAAGTTTCACGTCTCACGTCATCACGCATCACATCATCACGCATCACGTTTCAAACCAATTATTCACTATTCGCTATTCGTCATTCGCTATTCAAAAATCTCGTGCCGGTTCCGGTTTTCAGCCCGTCCAAATTGGTGATGCGCACGGTGCGCACGCCATCCGCCACGGCTTTCAGCGCGGAGTTGACTTTCGGCACCATGCCGCCACTGATGATGCCGTCGGCGACCAACGGCACCACATCGGTGGGGGTAATGGTGGGGATGACCGCACCATCGTGCAGCACGCCCGGCACGTTGGTCACAAAAACCAGTTCATCGGCGCGCAGGGCGATTGCCAGCGCCACCGCCACATGGTCGGCATTCACGTTGAAAATGAGTCCGCCCGCGCCATAGCAAATCGGCGACAACACCGGCACGATGCCATCTTCCAGCAATCTTTTAAACACCTCAGTGCGGACTTCCGTTACTTCGCCAACCTGCCCCAAATCGCCGTTGGGATGCTGCAATTTTTTGGCGCGAATACTGGCGCGGTCAACACCGGACATGCCGAAAGCATCCACCCCGGCATTTGCCAGCGCCGCCGCCAGCCGTTTGTTCACCCGACCCGCCAGCACCATTTTCACCAGCGACAACGATTCGGCATCGGTGATGCGCAAACCGTCAATATACTGCGGTTCCACCCCGAGCCGTTCCTGCAACTCGCGGATTTCTTTGCCGCCG
>JALVZI010000124.1 GCA_027022125.1 Anaerolineae bacterium
CCGCAGCCGCTGTCGGTGGGCGGGCTGGAAGCGCCCGTCACCCGTCTGCCCGGCATCAAAGAAGGGTACGCCAAAAAACTGGAAAAACTCGGCGTGCATACCATCGGCGATTTGCTGACGCTGTATCCGCGCCGTTATGACGATTATCGCAGATTGAAAACCATCCATCAACTGAAATACGGCGAAGAAGTAACCATCATTGCTCACGTTTGGCAAACCAACAAACGCCAGAGCCGCAGCGGTCGCCCCATCGTCACTTCCATCCTGTCCGACGGCACAGGCACAATCGAAGCCACCTGGTTTAACCAGCCGTGGCTGGAAAAGAAACTGTCGCCCAACCGCCAAATTGTCGTCAGCGGCAAAGTTGACCAGTATTTGGGGCGGCTGGTGTTCCAATCGCCGGAATGGGAATATCTGGACAAAGATTTGGTTCACACTGGACGACTGGTGCCGGTCTATCCGCTCACCAGCGGCATCACCGCGCACTGGCTGCGTCAGTTGCAGAAACGCACGGTAGATTATTGGGCGTTGCGCCTGCCCGACCATCTGCCCGACGCGGTGCGCGAGCGACTGCAAATGCCGGCGCTGGGCGACGCCATCCGCCAGATTCATTTTCCCGATGATTGGCAAACGCTGGAAGCGGCGCGCCGCCGGTTGGCATTCGATGAACTGCTGCTGATTCAATTGGGCGTTTTCAAACAGCGACAGCAATGGCAGGCGCATCCCGGCACGCCGGTAAAAGTTGACCGCGCGGCAGTGGACGCATTTTTGGCGGCACTGCCTTTCCGGCTGACGGGCGCACAGCAGCGCGCGCTGGATGGAATTTTGTCGGGTATGGCAAAACCGGTGGCGATGAGCCGTCTGTTGCAGGGCGATGTCGGTTCTGGGAAAACGGTGGTCGCACTGGCGGCGATGCTGGCGGCAATTGCCGACGGCGGGCAGGCGGCAATTCTCGCCCCCACCGAAATTTTGGCGGAACAGCATTTCAACAGTATGCGCGCCCTGCTGGAACAGAGCGGGCAATTGGCACACATCAATATTGCGCTGCTGACCGGCAGCACCAAAGCCGCCGACCGCAAACCGATTTTAGCCGGTCTGGCGGATGGTTCCATCCACCTGCTGGTGGGCACACACGCCATCATCCAAAAAGAAGTTACCATGCACAACCTGCGGCTGGCGGTGGTGGACGAACAGCACCGTTTTGGGGTGGAACAGCGCGGGCTGCTGCGAGAAAAGGGAAGCAACCCGCATATGCTGGTGATGAGCGCCACCCCCATCCCGCGTTCGCTGGCGTTAACCCTGTATGGCGATTTGGATTTGTCCATCATTGATGAAATGCCCGCCGGACGGCAAGAAATCAAAACCGTGTGGCTTTCGCCCGCCGAACGCGAGCGCGCCTACCGTTTTGTGCAATCGCAAATAGACAAAGGGCGGCAGGCGTTCATCATTTGCCCATTAGTGGAAGAATCTGATAAAATTGAAGCGAAGTCTGCTATTGAAGAGCACAAACGACTGCAAGAAGTTGTGTTCCCCCATTTGAAATTGGGGTTGCTGCACGGCAGAATGAAAGCCAAAGAAAAAGAAGCCGTGATGGCAGATTTTCGGGATGGCAAAATTGACATTCTGGTTTCCACGTCGGTGGTAGAGGTGGGTATCGACATTCCCAACGCCTCGACCATTCTCATCGAAGGGGCGAACCGGTTCGGGCTGGCGCAGTTGCACCAGTTCCGCGGGCGCGTGGGGCGCGGCAAGCATCAAAGTTACTGCATCCTGCTGTCTGACAGCAGTACCCCCGAAGCCGAAGCCCGTTTGCAGGTGATGGAACGCACCAACGATGGCTTCAAACTGGCGGAAGAAGATTTGAAATTGCGCGGTCCCGGCGAATTCTTCGGAACCAAACAAAGCGGCTTGCCCAATTTAAAACTGGCAAAAGTCACCGACACCAAATTGCTCGAACTGGCGCGCGACGAAGCCAAAAAGATTTTCGATACCGACCCGCAGATGGCGCAACCGGAACACCAATTGCTGGCACAGCGGGTAAATGCCTTTTGGCAAAAAATTACCGACCGGAGTTGACCGATGAAAAGAGCACTCTACCCGGCAAGTTTCGACCCGGTGACACTTGGGCACGTAGACATCGCCGAGCGCGCCGCTGAATTGTTTGACGAAGTGGTTGTCGGCGTTTTTGAAAAACCGCTGAAAAACCTGCTATTCTCACCCACCGAGCGGCTGGAAATGACTCGGCTGGCAATGGCGCACATTCCCAACGTCACCGTGATGGCGTATGGCGGGCTGACTGCCCACTTTGCCCAGCAAATCGGCACGCAGGCAATTGTGCGTGGCTTGCGCGCTGTTTCTGATTTTGAATGGGAAATGCAACTGGCGCTGGCAAACCAGAGCATCGCCCCCGATATTGACACCGTTTGTCTGATGACCAGCCAGCGATTTTCGTTCATCAGTTCCAGCATTGTAAAAGAAATTGCGCTCAACGGCGGCGTGGTATCGCATTTAGTGCCCACTCACGTTGAAAAAGCATTAAAAACGCGATATAATCAATTGAAAGAGTAACTGTTCAGCGTAGCAGAAAACAATCATGTAAATGAAACTTTCACTCCTCTCTCTTTTTTGCATCGAATTTTCACAAATTTCACAGATTTTATGCTTAAATTTGAGAAATTCGCGTTAATTTGATGCGGAAATCCGGTGGCGAAAGTAGTCAGTCTGCACCCTGTACGGTTGCTTGAAAGAATCAGCATACTTGCCTTTCAGGAGGAACATCGTGGATATTATGCGTTTGGTGGATGATTTGGAAGAACTGGTAAATGGTGCGGCGCGTATTCCGTTTACCGCAAATGTTATCATAAACGAAGATGATTTGTATGAAATTGTTGACCAAATGCGCGCGTCCATTCCCGTGGAAATAAAAGAAGCCCGCCGCACCGAAGCCGAGCGCCAGCGAATTTTATCTCGTGCCAAAGAAGAAGCCGACCGTTTGGTGAATATGGCAAAAGAAAAAATTATGGCGGCGGTTGACGACCACGAAATTATCGAAGCCGCCAAAACCCACGCCAAAGCCACCATCACCCAGGCGGAAGAAGAAGCATGGCATTTAAAGGTTGATTCTCACAATTATGTAACCGAAAATTTAAGCGAATTGGAAGAAACCCTGCTGAAACTGCTGACCACCGTGCGAAATGGGTTGCGCCACTTGCAGCAAAACCAACCGACATCGCCCCCGCCATCACTGCAAACCCCCGCGACACCCGACTCTTTCACGCCGGAAGAAACGGGTGACGAATAGCGAGTTACGAATAGCGAGTTACGAATAGCGAGTAGCGAATAGCGAGTTACGAATGGAACGTCGAATCTGTAACTCTGCTACCCTGCAACTTTGAACTTTGAACAACCACCCTGCCACCTGACCTTAGACTTTGGACTTGAAACCCTGGACTGACTGCCTCCCTTTTTGCCAGAATACCCGGTTTAGATATAATTGAAATGTTGCATTTTAGGCGGAGTGTGGTGCCATCGTGACCCAATCGCACCGGTTAGCCGGAGACTTGCTTCAGTTTAACGTTTCGCAGTTGCTCAAAGAACGAACGGAAGCCAGTCGAAAATACAATATCGAAAACGCCGTCATCACCGTTGACGATTTGGGATTGGTGTTAACTGCCCCGTTGCGCGGTACTGTTCGATTGGTCAAAGCGGCGGGAGATGTGCTGGTGACCGGTACACTTTCTACCACCCTGCAACTGCCCTGCACCCGCTGTTTGGAGCCGGTTGAAGTGCCGGTGACGGTTGAAATTGAAGAAACATTCATCCCCATCACTGACGTGGCAACCGGTATGCACCTTTCGCTGCCGGAAGATGTGGATGACACAACGTTAATTGATGAGGCACACATTTTGGATTTAACCGAAGTGGTGCGTCAGGAATTATATGTCAGCCAGCCGAACCAAGTTTTATGCCGCGAAGATTGTCTCGGTTTGTGCCCCCGCTGCGGGCAAAACCTAAATTTTGGCGCGTGCACCTGCGATGTCTCGGAAGTTGACTCGCGCTGGTCGGCACTGCTGGCACTGAAGGATAATTGGTAACGGTGTGATTTATTTTGGCTGACAATCGCCTTTGCAAATAACCGGTTGTTGCCGCTAATATCATCCGTGAAACGTGAAACGTGATTTTTCTTCACGTTTCCCTCAT
>JALVZI010000125.1:0-796 GCA_027022125.1 Anaerolineae bacterium
GCTGAAAACGGCGCAGGGCGTCGAGCCGGGCGTCGGCGGTGGGGTGGGGGGCAATTTCGGCGGCGATGCGCGTTTCAAAATCGGCGCGGGTTTTCACCTGCGATAGATTGTGGTGCGCCACCAACTGCGAAAAATAGGCGGGGGTGCGCAGTAAAATTTCAGTGAGAAATTGACTGCCCGCCATCACTGTGACCAGAATTTCCAGTGCGCGCGGATTTTCTGTGAGCGTGCGCAGCAGGTCGGCGGGGTGGGGGGTGTTGGTTGCCAGCCGCTCCACATTCACCAGCACGCGGTCGGGGTCGGCGGTGGCGGAAAGTTGCGCCAGCAGCGCGGCGACAAACTCGCAGGGGGTGTCGGCGGCACGCGCCAAACGGCGCAGGCGTTCCCACGCGGTATTTTTTTCGGCGAACCCGGCGGCTGCCAATGCCTCGGCGAGTGCGCCGGCGGGCGGGTTCGCCGCCAGCAGCAATTGGCAATCGGCGGGGGTGAGGGTGTGTCTGTTCATTTGGGGATATTATAAATGAGGCGAGGGGATTTGGGAAAGGGGATAGGGATAGAGATAGGGATAGGGTGAAATTTTCCCTATCCCTATCCCTATCCCTTCAGTTCGGGATAAAATTTTCAGTCCACAGATAGACACAGATGAACACAGATTTTCACAGAGAAAATAAAAAATCAGTGTGAATCTGTGTTCATCTGCTGATTGACTGACAAATCTTTTTTTGATACCGATTTTGCGGATTTTCTTCGATTATGTTATGGAAAATTTCGGTTTGATAGAAAATCTGCCACAAAT
>JALVZI010000125.1:806-4178 GCA_027022125.1 Anaerolineae bacterium
TCCGGAATCCACAGCAAGAAACAGTGGATTCCCGCTTTCGCGGGAATGACATGCGTTTCCTTTTTCGACCATACACCACAGGATAACACGGTTTTCGAGTTTTGTCAGCCAATCAAGTTCATCTGTGGACTATTTTTACTTCATATTGAACATTGTTTCGCTTATCCCGAACTCAGGTTATCCCTATCTGTGTCCATTAAATATCAAAATACAGATTGAACTCATACGGATGCGGTCGCATGCGGATGGGGTCGATTTCCATTTCGCGTTTGTAGCCCACCCAATTTTCCAGCACATCGGGGGTGAACACATCGCCCGCCAGCAGATAATCGTGGTCGCTGTCCAGCACATCCAGCACTTTTGCCAGCGAATCGGGCACTTGTTTCACTTTGGCAAATTCTTCCGGCGGCAGGTCGTACAGGTCGACATCCATCGGCAAGCCGGGGTCGGTTTGGGTTTGAATGCCGTCCAGCCCCGCCAGCAGCAGCGCGGCGAATGCCAGATACGGGTTGGCGCTGGGGTCGGGGGCGCGGAACTCTACCCGTTTCGCTTTCGGGCTGCTGGAATATACCGGAATGCGGCAGATGGCGGAGCGGTTTCGCTGGCTGAATGCCAGATTGACGGGGGCTTCAAAACCGGGCACAAGCCGTTTGTACGAGTTGGTGGTCGGCGCGGCGAATGCCAGCACCGATGAACCGTGTTTCAACAGCCCGCCGATGTAATTTTTCGCGGCGGCGGAAAGTTGCGCATAACCGGTTTCATCATAAAAGACGTTTTTATCCCCTTTCCACAGGCTCTGATGAACGTGCATACCGCTGCCATTATCGCCGAAAAGGGGTTTGGGCATAAATGTGGCGGTCAAGCCGAATTTTCGCGCCACGTTTTTGACGATATATTTGTAAATCATAATTTTGTCTGCCATACGGGTGAGCGTGTCGAACCGCAGGTCAATTTCGCTTTGCCCGGCGGTGGCAACTTCGTGATGATGCAATTCCACCGTCACCCCGGCGGCTTCCAGCGCGAGCACAATTTCGCTGCGGACATCCTGCAACTGGTCGGCGGGTGGGGTGGGGAAATAGCCGCGTTTGGCGGGTATCTGCGCCCCAAAGTTGGGACCCAACTCTTTGCCGCTGTTCCACCATGCCTCTTGGCTGTCGATATGGTAGTATGCGGCGTTGGTTCCGCTGCTATAGCGCACATCGTTAAACAGGAAAAACTCGGCTTCGGGTCCCCAGAAACTGGTATCGGCGATGCCGGTCTGTTTCAGGTACGCCTCGGCTTTTTTGGCAATATAGCGCGGGTCGCGGCTGTACGGTTGGCGGGTAATCGGGTCGAAAATATCGCAGATGATTGCCAGTGTCGGCACGTCGAGCACCGGGTCAACAAAAGCAGTGTCCGCATCGGGGATGAGAATCATATCCGATTCGTGAATATCCTGAAATCCCCGCACCGATGAGCCGTCGAACCCCAGCCCGTCGTCGAACATATCTTCATCAACCATACCGGCGGGCACGCTGAAATGCTGCCATGTGCCAATCAAATCGGTGAAACGGAAATCGACAAATTTCACCTCTTTTGCCATTTTGATAACATCGCTCGGTTTTTTTGCCATTTGAAATCTCCTTTTTTGTTGAGAATGATGCTAAACAAAAAGCCCTCAACGCCCGCGCAGAAAAATTCTGTACGGTGGTTGAGAGCTTCTCGGCTCCGGTAATTTCTGATTGGGCATACTTTACCACAGGTCGCCGCGAATGTCAATCGAAAAATTTTAATTCGGCATTGATTAGTTTGCAAAGTTATGCTATACTTCTGTTAAGTTGCGTAAGTGCCAAAAGGAGTACCGTATGCCGACCATTTTATACGCCGAAGATGACCGAGACGCGCGAGAGTTGTTTGCATTTGTTTTGCGGATGAACAACTATACCGTATACGAAGCGCGCAATGGCGCACAAGCCGTCCAAATTGTCCGCGATGAGCCGGTCGATTTGGTGATTTTGGATGTGCGGATGCCGTTGATGACCGGATACGATGCAGCCAAAATTATCGCCCGCGAATCACCGCAAACGCCGGTTATCTTTTTGAGTGCGCGCGGTATGTCCCGCGAAATTGAAAAAGGATTTGCCTGCGGTGAAATGGTGGTGGATTATTTGGTAAAACCCATCGCCCCCGATATTTTTTTGCAGCGGGTGGAACGGGTGCTGGACGGTGTGCCGGAGCGCGGCATTGAAACCATCCGAGAAGAAAGTTGGCAGCAACTCATCGCCGTGAAAATAGAGGCATAACCAGCGAAATATACTGCCCAAAATAGCATGAATCTGCCGGACTCTAAATTGCCCAAATGCGTAAAAATTCCTACAATAACGGGTGATAATCCGGCTTTTTAATTTTAAAGGATTGATGGTGAGTAAATCAACCGATGTGCTGCGGCGGGTTTTGGGTAGCCTTTCCACCGAAGATATTGCCGAATTGAATCGTGTGGCGGTGCGCCGGGTTTACCCCGCCGATACCGTGGTTTGTGTGGAAGGTGCGCTGGAACACACCTTTTATGTCATCGAAACCGGGTTGGTATCCGTTTCGCGGCGGCTGAAAGACAACTCCGAGCAGGTGCTGGGCATTTTGCGCGACGGGCAATTTTTCGGGGAAATGGGTTTGCTCGATGATGTGCCCCGCGCCGCAACCGTGCGCACCCTCACCGAATCAACCCTGATAGAAATTACCGATTCCACATTTGACGCGATTGTTGCCCGTAACCCGGCGGTGGCAGTGACGCTGCTGCGGGGCATCACCCGCAGTTTGCGCGATACCGACCGTATGGCAATGGCGGAATTGGAGCGGAAGAACCAGCAATTGGCGGAAGCGCTGGATGAACTGCGGAACGCGCAGGCAGAATTGCTGGCACAAGAGCGGCTGAAACGCGATTTGGAAATTGCCGCCGCCGTGCAGCGTTCCATTCTGCCCGCCGAATTTCCGGCTGTTTCCGGCTTTGAATTTGGCGTGCAGGCGCGTCCCGCCCGCGAAGTCGGCGGCGATTTTTACGATGTGCTCGCCATCGGCGATGACCGTTTCGGGGTGGTGGTGGCGGATGTTTCCGGCAAAAGTGTGCAAGCCGCCATTTTTATGGCAATTGTTCGCGCGCTGTTGCTGCGGGAAACGGCGGAAAGCCTCTCTCCGGCGGAAATCATTCACCGCTTGCAGCGGCAACTGTTAAAAACATCCACCGCCGAAATGTTCGTCACTATGTTTTTCGGCATGGTTGATACCCAAACCCACCGGATGGATTATGTGCGCGCCGGGCACGAACGCCCCATTCTGTATCGCGCCGCCACCCGCCAACTGGAAATGCTTGACCCGCCGGGGCGATTTGTTGGCATG
>JALVZI010000126.1:0-2655 GCA_027022125.1 Anaerolineae bacterium
CCGAAATCCAGGTCAATCAGGGCTATCTGGAAGATTCAAATGTGGATGTGACCAAAATGATCACCGAAATGACATCGGTGCTGCGGGCATACCAACTCAGCCAGCACATGGTACAGGTTCAAGACCGCATCAACGGGCGCGCCGCCAGCGAAATCGGGAGGGTATAATGGCTTCAATTTCACTCAGTTCACTGTTGCGCATTGCGCGGTCGGGGTTGCTGTCGCAGCAATTCAGCATCGATTCAATTTCCAGCAATATCGCCAACATTAACACCACCGGCTATAAACGCAGCCGCGCCGAATTTCAGGAATTGCTGGTCAACGCGCAGAAAGAACCTGCGGCAGGCGACAGCCGCAATTTGGGCGAAGCCGCAGGCACGGCGATTTCTGCCAACCAGCGCATTTTTTCGCAGGGCGATTTGATGACCACCAACCGCGACTGGGATTTGGCAATTGTCGGCGACGGGTTTTTTCAGGTGCAAATGCCCGACGGCACAACCGCATACACCCGCGATGGCGCGTTCGAGATTGACGGCGAAGGCAGATTGACCACCGTTTCCGGCTATATCATCTCGCCGGAAGTGGTTATTCCCCCCGATGCCGAATCAACATTTATCAACACCGATGGCAGTGTGATGGTGCGCCGTCGCGGTGAAACCGACCCGCAAATACTGGCAACCATTTCGCTGGCGCGGTTCAACAATCCCGCCGGACTGGAAAGCATCGGGCACAACCTGTATGTCGCCACCGGTGCATCCGGCGAACCGGAAGTGGCGCAGCCGGGCAGCGGTTCGGTGGGGCAAATTATCAGCGGCGCGCTGGAATCTGCCAATGTGGATTTGAGTCAGGAAATGGTCGATTTGCTCAGCGCCCAACGCGCCTATTCTCTGATGACACGCGCTATCAAAGTGTCTGATGATATGCTATCAATGGTTAACCAAATGCGAGGTTAATTCGCTGATAGGTTACTTCAATCGGTTGGGCGGCATCCGTGTGCCGCCCTCCTTTTTTTGTGCGACATTCGCCTTTTTGGGATTTCATCGGTATAATTGAACCGCGAACTTTTCACGAGAGGTGATGTGTGTTCAAACGATTCAATTTCAAAGATACATTGGCGAAAACACGCGGTTCGCTGATGGGGCAACTTTCCGGGTTGTTTGCCGCCGGAGAGATTGACGATGAGTTTTGGGATGATTTGGAAGCCATTCTCATCCAAACCGATATGGGGGTGGAAACCACGCTGGAAGTGGTGGAAGCCGTGCGCGAGCGCGTTCGCAGCGAACGGGTGAAAAATCCCGACGGCGCGCTGACCGTGCTGAAAGGCGAGTTGAAAAAACTCATCGTGGACAATACCCCGCTGCAACTCGACAAAAAACGGCTGCTCACGGTAGTGATAATGGTCGGGGTGAACGGCTCCGGCAAAACCACCACCACCGCCAAATTGGCAAACTATTATATCAAACAGGGTAAAAAAGTTACGCTTGCCGCCGCCGATACCTTCCGCGCCGCCGCCATTGAGCAGTTGCAGGAATGGGGCAAACGGTGTGGGGCGACGGTCATCGCTCACCAGCCCGGCGCAGACCCCGGCGCGGTGGTGTATGATGCGCTGAAAAGCAGTTTGGCTCGCCGCGCCGATTTGGTGCTGATTGATACCGCCGGTCGGTTGCACACCAAATACAATCTGATGAAAGAATTGGAGAAACTGTACAGCGTCGCGGGCAAGCAGGTACACGAAGCCCCGCACGAATCGCTGTTGGTGCTGGATGCCACCACCGGGCAAAACGCACTCAGTCAGGCGAAACATTTTCAAAATGCGGCGAAAATCACCGGGGTGGTACTGACCAAACTCGACGGCACAGCAAAAGGCGGGGTAGTGTTCGCCATTCGCCGCGAATTGGGCGTGCCGGTGCGATTCATCGGCACGGGCGAAGGGCTGGACGACATCCAACCCTTCGATGCCGAGGCGTTCATCGAAGGGCTTTTTGAGGAGTGAAAATAGTCCACAGATAGACACAGATGGACACAGATTTTCTGACCGGATTTTCACCCTCTCCCTGCCCCCTCCCTCAAAGGGAGGGGGAAATCCCCTCCCCCTCAAAGGGGGAGGGTTAGGGAGGGGGTGTGTACCCTGAACGGTTACAAATCGCGTAAAATTACGCAACACGCAATACGCAACACGAAATACGCTCTGACACAGTTTTGGGAGGAATTTATGCAAGATTTGCTCGACCGACTTACCGATTTGCGCCAGCGCATCGGTTTAATTATGGTGCGTCTTTGACCTGCCGGAAAAAGAAAAGCAGATAGCCGCGCTGGAAAAAGAGAGTGTCGGTTCCGATTTTTGGAATGACGCGCAGGCGGCGCAGGCAAAAATGCAGGAACTGTCGGCGTTGCAGGAAGAAGTGAAACGCTGGCAGAAATTGCAGCACGAGATTGAAGAGTTGCACGAGTTGGTGGAACTTTCGCTGGATGATAGCGATGCTGCCGGTCTCGCCGAGTTTTCCGCCGAAGTGAAACGGCTGGAAGATGAATTCAACGCGATGGAATTTCAGGCGATGCTTTCCGGCAAACACGACCGCGATGACGCCGTGCTGTCCATTTCGGCGGGCGCGGGCGGCACCGAAGCGCAGGACTGGGTGGAGATGCTGCTGCGAAT
>JALVZI010000126.1:2665-9592 GCA_027022125.1 Anaerolineae bacterium
CGAATGTATCTGCGCTGGGCGGAAAGCCATCGCTATAAAACCGAGATTCTCAACCAGTTGGAAGGTGACGGCGCGGGACTGAAAAGCGTTACCGTGCTGATAAAAGGTAAATACGCCTACGGCTATCTGAAAGCCGAGCGCGGCGTTCACCGGCTGGTGCGCATTTCGCCGTTTGATGCCAACAACCGGCGGCACACCTCTTTCGCACTGGTGGAAGTTGTGCCCGATATTAAAGGGGATATTGACATTCAAATCAACCCGGATGAGGTTGAAATGGACGTTTACCGCTCTTCCGGCGCGGGTGGACAGCATATGCAGAAAAACTCCACCGCCGTGCGGCTGAAACATAAACCGACCGGCATTGTGGTAACGTGCGAAAATCAGCGTTCGCAGGTGCAGAATAAAGAAGCCGCGATGCGCATTTTAAAAGGAAAACTGTACGAACTGGAAGAGAAACGGCGGATGGAGGAGCAGGCGCGGCTGAAAGGCGAACACGTGGATGCCGGATTCGGCAATCAGATTCGGTCGTATGTGCTGCACCCATACAAAATGGTGAAAGACCATCGCACCAACCACGAAGTTGGCAACGCCGAAGCCGTGCTCGACGGGCGGCTGGATGAGTTCATTCAGGCGTATCTGAAACAGAGTGTGGGAAGTTGAAGGTGGTCATTCGTCCTTTGTCCTTTGTCATTCGCTATTCGTAATTCGCTACTCGTAATTCGTCTGGGAGTTTATCTGTGAAGAAATACCTGCCACAATCTACCGGCGTGCTCTGGTGGGGCGTGGCGCTTTTTTTCCTGCTGGCGGTATTTTTGCTGCTGCCCGTCCAGCCGAACGATTATTGGTGGTATCTGCGAGTCGGCGGCGATATTCTGCGCGACGGGCGCATTCCCACCGCCGACAGTTACTCGTTCACTCGCGCCGGGCAGCCGTTTGTGTACCATTCGTGGCTGTCGGCGGTGATTTTTGCGCTGCTGTACCGGCTCGGCGGGGTATCGCTCACGGTGGCGGTGCGCGCGCTGATTCTGGCGGGCACGTTCACTATCGTGTGGAATACGGCTCGGCGCGTGGGGGCGGGCAGCCGGTTGGCGGCGGGCATCGCCTTTTTGGCGGCGATGGTCGGCAGCAATAATTGGGCGATGCGCCCGCAGATTTTCGCCTATCCGCTATTTGCGCTGATGCTGTGGGAATTGTGGCGCTGGCGGCGCGGCGAAAAATCGCGCTGGTGGATTTTCGCCGCGCTGATGCTGCTGTGGGTGAACCTGCACGGCTCGTTTGCGCTGGGATTTCTGCTGGTCGGCGCGGCGCTGGTCGGCGGGGGGGGCAGTCACCGCGAAATGGCGGTTGCGCTGGCAGGAATGACTGCTGCCAGCCTGCTCAATCCGCGCGGATGGCGGGCGTGGCAGTATGTGTGGTCGCTGCTCACCGACCCCGCCAGCCAGCATTTCGGCGCGGAATGGCGACCGCCGACCCTGCACACGTGGCAGGGCGCGCTCTTTTTCGGTGTGCTGGCGGCATTGCTGCTGCTCATCGGTTGGAATTTTCGCACGAAACGCGCCAATCTGTCGGGGGCGGAATGGCTGTGGCTGGCGGGATTTTCCATTATGGCGATAACCGCCGTGCGTTACGGCATTTGGTTCGCTATGGTTGCCGCGCCCATCGCGGCGAAACAAATTTCCGCGCGATTGCCCCGCCGTGAGCGCGAAAATCGGGGCATTCCCGAACTGAATGTCGCATTTTTGGCGATGTTTGTCGCCCTGCCGCTGGCGCTGCTGCCCGGCGTGCGCGAAAAATGGTGGGCGGACGCGCCGCCCGTGCTGTCGGCGGATACGCCCGTCGCGGCGGTTGAATGGCTTGCGGCGCATCCCGACCTGCCCGACGGGCTGTGGAGCGATTTGGCGTTTTCCAGTTATCTCATTTTCGCGCTGCCGCAGCGTCCGGTGTGGATTGACACCCGTTTCGAGTTGTATCCGCCGTCGCAGTGGGAGACATACCGTGCTGTTGCCGCTGCCGCGCCCGATTGGGAAGCGCGGCTCGATGCGGCGGAGGTGTCGCTGCTGCTACTGAATCCCGCCGCCACCCCGGAACTGGTTTCGGCGGTGTCGGATTCATCGGCTTGGCAGCAGGTTTATGGGGATGATACGGCGCAAATCTATGTGAGAGTTTCGAATAGCGAATGACCAATGACCAATGACAATCACCCCGTAACATCCGTGACCAAAATATAGCGGGCGGTATCGAGCGGCAGCACAAATTGGGTGTCATCCGTGCGGATGGTGATGTTGCCGTCGGGGGGGGAGATTGCCAGCACGGCGATGCCGGTTTTCGGGTAGAGATTCATTTCGCCCAGTTGGCGCAACAGCGCCGGGTCGTGGTCGCTCACCTCAGCGATGGTGGCAGATTGTCCGGCGTGCAGGTCGGTGAGCGGGGTACGTTCCAATTCGCCGATTTCGCCCTGCCGGGTGGGGATGGGCGCGCCGTGCGGGTCGGTGGTGGGGTAGCCGAGCGCGGCATCCATCCGGTCTTCGATGTCTTCCGAAATGACGTGTTCCCACTTTTCCGCTTCATCGTGAACTTTATCCCACGGCACGCCGAGCGCTTCGGCAAGATAGAGTTCAATCAGCCGGTGATGGCGCACCACTTCCAGCGCGATTTTCTCTCCGGTGGGGGTGAGGGTTACGCCCTGATAGCGGGCATAATCCACCAAACGCATTTCCGCCAGTTTTTTGAGCATCCCCGTGACAGAAGCGGGCGCAATGCTCAAATGGTCGGCGAGCATGGTGGTTGATACCGTTTTATGGTGGGCTTGCAGTTCGTATATGGTTTTCAGATAATCTTCAACGGCTTGAGTGTACATAATTTCGAATAGCGAATGACGAATAGCGAATGGGCGAATTTCCATCCCGTTCCATTTTACGCTGAAAACGATTGCGCGTCAATCGAGTAAAAAAGTAACTGTACAGGGCACACCGGTATTCTGCCGATTTCACCCTTCGATACGCCCTGCGGGCTACTCAGGATGAAACCGGCAGGGAAAAACGCATCCTGAGTAGCGGTTCGCCCCGCGAACCGCGTATCGAAGGGCGTTTTCCCCATCTCCCTGTATAGTTCAAAAAAAAAGCAGGTGCTTTTAAAAAGCCCTGCTTTCAAAACGCTCGTCGCGGTTTATTTTGCTTCTCTGTACAGTACGTGCTTGCGAGCGATGGGGTCGTATTTTTTCAGCTCGAGCCGTTGCGGGTCATTCCGCCGGTTTTTTTCAGTCCAGTACATATGAGCAGTTTCGGTGCTGCGCATTTTCACCAAAATGCGGACGCCTTTTTTCTTCGCCATTATCCGGTCTCCTTCAACAATTCACGCATCAAACGTTGATTTTCCATACAAAGTCAGAGTATAATCAAGGTGATGGTTTTGAGCAAATTTAACCCGTTTAAGCGGAGAGCATAATGCAGGTGAAAAAAATCGTTTTCGGATTGGCGTTGCTGCTGGCGGTGTGGGTTTTCCCCGCGACAGCATTCGCTCAGGGTCCGGTTCGCGTGGGGGTGTACAATAATAAACCACTGTCGTTTGTGGATGAGACCGGTACGCCGCAGGGCATCTATATTGATGTTTTGCGGGATGTGGCGCGCGCGAGAAATTGGGACATCGAATTTATCCGGTGTGAGTGGTCGGGGTGTTTGGCGAAACTGGAGGCGGGCGATATTGATATTTTGGGACCGGTTGCCTATTCTGATGAGCGGGCGCAGAAATACGATTTTACGAACGATCCGCTGCTGGTAAATTGGGGGCAGATATATGTGCCCCCCGGTTCGAGTGTCGAATCGTTTTTGGATTTGCGCGACAAAAAAATAGCCGTGTTGGAAAACGATATTCACTTTCAGCGGTTGCGCGATTTGCTGCGCCGATTCTCGATTTCGGTTGAGTATGTGGAAGTGGCTGATTATGATACGGTGATGGCGCTGATAGCACAAGAGCAGGTGGATGCGGGGTTGGTTAATCGCATTTACGGTATTCAGCACGAAGGATTGTATAACGTACAAAAATCGCCGATTGTGCTCAACCCCATCGAAATTCGATTTGCCGCTCCGAAGGGTCAAAATGCGGAACTGCTGGCGGATATTGACAGTCGGCTCGGCGAAATGAAAAACGACCCCGATTCGGTCTATTACCGCTCGCTCGACCGTTGGCTTGCCGGAACGGGCACATCAAAACTGCCGCAATGGCTTTTGTGGATGATGAGTGCTGCATTGGTGGGCGCGGTTTTGCTGTTGGTGCTGACCATCGTTTTGCGCCGGGAAGTAGCGCTGCGCACCCGCGCGCTGCGGCAAGAGGTGGAGGAACACAAACGCACCACTGCCGCGCTCGCTGCCAGCGAAGCCCGCTATCGCAATCTGGTGGAAAACTCTCCCGTGCCGATTTTTGTGCATCGTGACGGGAAATTTGTGTATCTCAATCCGGCGGCGGTAAAAATGCACGGGGTGGCATCGGCGGATGAAATGCTCGGCAAGCCGCTGGCAAGTTTTTTGCCGCCGGCGTATGTGCCGCAATTGAAAGAACGTCTCGCTGAAGCCGCATCGGGGGCGCAGCACGTGCGGGTGTCCGAAACGAAAATTCAACGCCCGGACGGTTCGGTGGTAGATGTGATTATCTCGGCGATGCCGGTGGAATTCGCCGGAGAAACCGCACAGTTGGTCATTGCGCAGGATATTACCGACCGCAAGCAAACAGAGGCGCAGTTGCAAGCGTATGCCGTCGAACTGGAACGCAGCAATCGGGAATTACAAGATTTCGCCTATGTCGCATCGCACGATTTACAGGAGCCGCTGCGGAAAATTCAGATATTTGGCGAACGTTTGCGGGCGAAATACTATGATACACTGGATGAGACGGCACAGGATTATTTGCGGCGGATGGATGATGCCGCTGACCGAATGAAAAAACTCATTCAGGATTTGCTGGAATTTTCGCGGGTGACGACCCACGCCCAGCCTTTCGCGCCGATTGACCTGAATGAGGTGGTGGCGGGCGTGCTGCAAGATTTGGAAGCCCGCATCGCCGAAACCGATGCGAAAATCAGCGTCGGCAATCTGCCCACTATCGAAGCCGAACCGACCCAGATGCGGCAGTTGTTCCAGAATCTCATCAGCAACGCCATCAAATTTCATCGAACCGGTGTACCGCCGGAAGTTACCATCACCGCGCGCTGCGAGTTTCGCCCGGACGAGCAGCGCGAAATGTGCCGCATTATGGTCGCCGATAACGGTATCGGGTTCGACACAAAATATCTCGACCGCGTTTTTTCCGTGTTCCAGCGGTTGCACAACCGCAGCGAATATCCGGGCACGGGAGTGGGGCTGGCGCTGTGCCGGAAAATCGTTCTGCGCCATCAGGGAACCATCACTGCCGAAAGCGTGCCGGGCGAAGGGACAACTTTTATTGTGATGCTACCCATGCATCAGCACCCGCCCATTTCAGAGGCGTAATCGTGCCAAAAATTACAAGTTGTGGTACACTTTCGCCGGTATTTACCGCCAAGAGGTTTGTATGCACAAAAGACAGATAATTTTCATTTTTGCCGCCATCATCGCCGTGTTGAGTGTTTCGGCGTGCAGCAGATACCCGCTGCTGTACGATGTTTCCATATCCCCGGATACGATTTCTCCCAACGGCGACGGCATTGCCGATGCCACTCGTTTCAGTTATAAATTGTCGCGCAGCGCCGATTTGTCCATCTATTTGGTGGATGAGCAGGGCACGGAACACTATTTCCGCGACCATCGCCGCCGCTCGCAGGGCAGTTATCGGGTGGATTTCGGCGGGGTGATTGACGGCGCTATGCTGCCCGACGGAAAATACACGTGGGTGGTAGAAGCCGTGGCTGATGACGGAGAAACCAAGCAGAAAGGCGGCACGCTCGTCATAGAAAATGCCGACACCACTCGCCCGGAGTTTCGGGGTTTCAGCGTGTATCCCAAAGAGTTTACCCCCAACCGCGACGGCATTAACGACCGGGTGACCATCAATTACTATCTCACCAAGAAAGCCGACGTGCAGGTGTATCTCATCGCCCCCGATGGCGAAACACGCTATCCCATTGAAGAGAAAGAACGCGATGTGGAGCCAGGCGACCCCGGTTTTCACACCTATGATTATGAAGGTGGAGTGGATTTGGGTGCAGAACCGCCCCCCGACGGCACATATATCATCCGTGCGGAAGCGGTGGACAAAGTGGGCAACCGCACGGTGGTTACCGACACACTCACCATCGCCGAGGGGGGCGTGCCCCGTGCAGATATTGTCAGCGGGGATGTGGATTTTTACAACCCGGAAACGGGCGACCGCACCGTGCCGCTGAAACACACGCTGGCATTCACCCTGACGGTGGAAAATTTCGGCGATGTGCCCATTCGCACCATCGGTCCGAGTTCCGGCACGCATTATACCAGCGAAGAGAATTTCAACACGCTCGGATTTCCGCAATCGTCGGGCGCGTGGCGGGTCGGTATTGATTTTGAGGGCAATCCGAGTTACGCCTATCCCTATCGCTGGGCACTCGGCAATTTGGATGAGTTGGAACAGCGGGTCATCAACGGGCACACGGAATACTATCTGATGCCCGGCAAACGCGCCATCGTGACCGGCAGTATCCAACTGAATGATATTCCACTGGGCAATAAAGATGTTGTTTATTTTTGGGCGGGACTCATCCATGAGGATGTGGCGATTGATGCTTTCAATGACCACGTTGACCCCACCCAAATCAATATAGGATTTTGAGGGGGAGCAATTAGTTGTCAGTTGTCAGTTTTCAGTTTTTAGGTTCTGTTGACGTTTCGTTTTCAGTGGGAAAAACGCATCCTGAGTAGCGGTTTGCGGAGCAAACCGCGTATCGAAGGGCGTTTTTCTTGCCGATTTTTACCCTTCGATACG
>JALVZI010000126.1:9602-15546 GCA_027022125.1 Anaerolineae bacterium
AACCATGACCAACCCCATTCAAGCGTATTTGGCAAAAACCGTACCGGAGAACATCAACGCCGCATTTCTGGCGTACATCGCCAACCTCACCGAAGTGGCAACCGTTGCCCCGAATGTGGCGCGAACCATCGTGCAGGAATTGGCAGACCAGCGCGCGAACCTGAAACTCATCGCCAGCGAAAACTATTCATCCCTGCCGACCCAGTTGGCAATGGGCAACCTGCTCACCGACAAATACGCCGAAGGCTATCCCGGTCACCGTTTTTACGCCGGTTGCGACAACATCGACGATGTGGAAGGCTACGCGGCGCAAAAAGCGTGCGAGATTTTCGGCGCGGAACATGCCTATGTACAACCCCACAGCGGTGCGGATGCGAATATGATTGCCTATTGGGCAATTCTCACCGCGCGCGTGGAAACCCCCGCGCTGGAAGAAATTGGCGATATGAACCCGACTCACCTGTCGCGCGAAGACTGGAACACCATCCGCGAAAAATTGGGTAACCAGCGGCTGATGGGACTCGATTACTATTCCGGCGGGCATTTGACGCACGGGTATCGGTTCAACGTTTCCGCGCAGATGTTTGACGCCTACACCTACACCGTCAGCCGAGAGACGGGCTTGCTCGATTACGATGAACTCGAAGCGATGGCGATGGAAGTCAAGCCGCTCATTCTGCTGGCGGGATACAGCGCCTATCCGCGTGCCATCAACTTCCGCCGTATGCGAGAAATTGCCGACAAAGTGGGCGCGGTTTTTATGGTGGATATGGCACACTTTGCCGGACTGGTCGCCGGCGGCGTGTTCGAGGGCGATTTCCACCCCGTGCCGCACGCTCATGTTGTTACCACCACCACCCACAAAACATTGCGCGGTCCGCGCGGCGGGATGGTTCTCTGCAAGCAGGAATTTGCTGAATATGTGGACAAAGGCTGCCCGATTGTCATCGGCGGTCCCATTCCGCAGGCGATTGCCGCCAAAGCCGTGGCATTTACCGAAGCGGCGAAACCGGAATTTAAAGCGTATGCCCAAAAAATTGTGGAAAACGCCCGCACGCTCGCCGCAGCCTGCATCGCCGAAGGGATGACGGTTGCCACCGGCGGCACCGACAATCACATGCTACTTATTGACGTGCGCCCCTTCGGACTGAACGGGCGGCAGGCGGAAAGCGTTCTGCGCGAAGTGGGGATGACCCTCAACCGCAACGCCCTGCCATTCGATACCAACGGTCCGTGGTACACCAGCGGTCTGCGCATCGGCACACCGGCAACCACCACACTCGGTATGGGCGCGGATGAGATGAAAGAAATTGCCGCCATCATCAATTTGGTGCTGTCGAACACCGTGCCCGCCACCATCGAAAGTGGCAAAAACGCGGGCAAGCCGAGCAAAGCGCGATACGTGCTGGATGACGCCATCCGCACCGAAGCCAAATCGCGCATTGCGGCACTGCTGGAGAAATACCCGGTCTATCCCGAACTCGATTTGGCATTTTTGCAGGAACATTTCGGATAATGGCGGATAGGGATAGGGAAAGAGATAGTTTGGCACATTTCTCCCTATCCCTATCCCTATCCCTATCTATGCGTTTAGCCATCATTATCGTCAGTTGGAATGTAAAAGAATTGCTGCACGATTGTCTGCTGTCTGCGCTGGTGGACGCGCGGGACAGTGTGCTTGATGCCGAAATTTGGGTGGTGGACAACGCCAGCAGTGATGGCACGCCGCAAATGGTGCGCGATGAATTTCCGCAAGTGAAACTCATCGCCAGCGAGAAAAATCTCGGTTTTGCGGCGGGCAATAATGCCGCCCTGCGCGCGCTCGGCTTCCCAGACCGGCGCGACTCCCAGCCCGATGCGGTGCTGCTGCTCAACCCCGATACCATCGTCAAACCGGGCGCACTGCGGGCAATGTTCGATTTTCTGCTGGCGGAACCGAAGGTTGGCATTGTGGGTGCAAACCTGCAATTCGGCGACGGCTCATTTCAGCACGGTGCGTATGGTTTCCCCGGACTGTGGCAGTTGGCGATTGAACTGCTGCCACTGCCGGGGCGATTGTATGAGAGTCGGCTCAACGGGCGTTACCCCATCGAATGGTACGAGCGCGGCGAGCCGTTTCCCATCGACCACCCGCTCGGCGCGGCGATGATGGTGCAAGCGGAAGCCATCCGGCAGGCGGGCTTGCTGGACGAAAATTACCGGATGTATGTTGAAGAAGTGGATTGGACGTGGCGCATCAAACAGCGCGGCTGGGAGGCGTATTGTGTACCGTCGGCGCAAATTGTGCATTTTGGCGGACAGAGCACCGGGCAAATGCGCACCGAATCGTTTTTGAACCTGTGGCGCAGTCGTGCTCGATTCTATCGCACGCACTATCACGGCTGGAAATTCACGCTGGCACAGCAGATCGTTCGCCGGGGGATGCACCGCATCGCGCGCCAATCCCCGGAACTGGCAGAAGCGTGTCGCACAGTGGTGGAAATTTGGCAAAGTAGCAGGGTAGCAAAGTAGCAAAGTTGCAACCCTGCAACCTTGTAACCTTGAACTTTGGACTTTGAACTTTGGACTTGACTCTCATCGCCGTGATTCTGGCGAAAAACGAAGTGAAACACATCGCCGCGTGCATCGATTCTGTGCAGTGGGCGGATGCGGTTATGCTCGCCGATTCATTCAGCGATGATGGCACAACCGACATCGCCCGCAAAAAGGGCGCGATTGTTCGCCAGCATAAATTTGTCAATTTCAGCGTCAATCGCAATTTGGCGCTGGCAGACGCGGCGGAACTCGGCGCGGAATGGGTATTTTTCATTGATGCCGATGAACGCGCCACCCCCGCACTCGGCGCGGAAATTCGGCGGGTGATTGCCGAGCGTCCCGAAGTGGGCTGGTGGGTTCCGCGTTATAATGTGATGTGGGGACACGTGCTCAAAGGGGGGGGCTGGTATCCCGACGCCCAATTGCGGCTGTTGAAAATCGGACACGCTCAATATGACCCCACCCGCGAAGTCCACGAAATTGTGGAACTGGATGGCGCAGAAGCCACGCTGAAAGAGCATCTGACGCATTACAATTACGAATCGCCGGCGCATTTTCGGTTCAAACAGAATCGCTATCTTGAATTTGAGGCGAAAATTTTGCACAAGCAGGGTATCCGCGCCAAACCATGGACGTACCTTTCAATGCCCGCTCGCGAGTTTTGGCGGCGGTATGTAACTCTGGGGGGATATAAAGACGGGCTATTGGGGCTGGAGTTGTGCGGGTTGATGGCATGGTATGTGTTCAAAACCTACCTGCGATTGCGCGAATTGCGGATGACGAATAGCGAATAGCGAGTTACGAGTGACGAATGGGCTGTGTGAGACGTGATGAGTGATGAGTGAAAGGTGACAATGGGCGATTATTCGTTTCTTCCTCAATTTGTTGTTGTGTTTACTCGGCAGCACAAATATTTATCCGGCGCGAACATTGCCAGTCGCCCAAATCATCACGTTTCACGCAGCACGTTTCACGAAAATTATTTGCAAAGGTGATTTGGTGACAATAAACTATGCCCTGTCAGTGAAGAATCGGTACGTTCAACCTTTTTAAAATTTCTGCGGCGCGAACAGACGCCGCTTTTTTTTGTGGATGCCCTTTTGGCAGCCGGTGTGCCATTTCTTCAAAAATTGCTGCCTGCTGATATGGCATTTCCAGCATTTTTGCGGCAGCAATTCCCTTTTCCCACCAGTGGATGGCGCGACGGGGCTTGTGCCGCAACCATGCCAGCGTTCCCCGATGCAGCAGCGCCTGTGGTTTGGCGATGGAAAAAATGCGGCTGAATTGCCATAACTTTTCGACGGTGTTTTCAGCCGCCGTTGCGAGTGCGTCATCTGCCGGACTCATGTCCCACAAATGCAAATAAACATATGCCAGCGCGGCGTATCCTTCTTGCGACGAAAACGCTGCCGGTGCTGTTTTGCTGACCAGCCGCAAGCCCAGTTCAGCAAAATGTGCGGCGGTAGTATATTCTTGGCGATACATATATGCTTTTGCCAGCAAACCATAGCAACTGATGTCTGTGCCGATGTCTTCTATTTTTAAAGGCAAATCGAGCGCGGTTTTTAAATGAGATATACTCTCTTCCACCCGTCCCAGCGGCAGAAAGTTTTCGGCTTGCCCCGACAACCCCCAGCGTTGCGCCTGTACGTCTCCCCGATTGTATGATGAAACATAAATATCTAGCCAAATTTCGGCACTGCGCCGAAATTCGCCGCGGATATGGGCGATATGGGCGGGCATTACCCGGCATTCATCTTGCCGGCGGGTATCGCCCAGTTTTTCGGCGATGGCGATTGCTGCGTGTGCATCTTCCGCTGCTTTTTCCCACTGCCCGATACCGCAAAAATAGATGCTGCTCACTTCCAAAACCCACGCAATTGCTGCCGGTAACGCTGTTTGCTGTGCGGTTTCCAATGCCAATTTACGGTAGAACCGCGCCCAGCGGTGTACCGGAACCAGTCCGAACCCCAGTATCATATTGCCGTACAACCGAGCTAGAATGTCAGTGGGGGCAACTTTTTCTGCTAAATTCATTCCCCGCAGCGATGTGAATAACAGGGTGGGGGTGGGCGTGTTTTCAAAAAATAAAATTTGTCCCAGCCGCTCGTAAGTTTGCGCTTCTACCAAAAATGGTGCGGCGCGCGGGTCATCCACCGGATACTGTTTGCCCCGTCGCAGACGGTGTGCCATTTGCACGGCAATTTCTCTAACCAGCCCGAAAATCAATGTTGCCGGTTTGGATGGCATAGGGTGTTTGAGCAGGGCTAGTGTTTTGTGCATTGCATTCAAACTGTGGGGCAACTGTCCCAGCCGAAAGGTTGTTTCGCCCAGTTGACGATACCACTGCGCCAATTGCAACGTATCTGGGGGCGATTCGGCTTCTGCGCGGGCGATGGCTTTTTCTTGCACGGTTTTCAATTCGCCATAACGGTTGCGGGCGGTTAGATAGCGAATCAGTTGGTTGGTGGCGGTTGTAAAAGTAATGGTGTCGCCATATGCCAGCAGCCATTCCCATGCCGGTAGCAGGTTATCGAAAATAGTGTCAATTTCTACCAGCGCGGCGGCGTTGCGGCGTTTTATGTCGGCGGCATGCTCGGCGAGTATGGCGGTGTAATAGTGTGCGTGCCGGGTGTGGGTACGGGTATCGTCATCGGGGTTAGCGGCAAGTTTTTTGCGGGCAAATTGCCGCCAAAGTTGGTGCATTTCAAATTGTGCGGCGGGGGAATCCATAATTATGGGCGCAACCATCCCGCGTTCCACAAATTGCGATAGCGTTTTAGGAGAGACACCTGCAATTTCGGCGGCGGCTTTGGCAGTGAATGTTCCGGCGAAGACCGACAACCGACTGAATTGTGCCTGCTCGGTGGGGGAAAGTTGCTCCCAGGTATATGTTAGCACGGCTTGCAGGCTGTGGCGTGAGTTGGCGTTTGCTCTGTCCACAAATGTTAATTCACGCCGGATGTTTTGCAGTATTTCTGGTACGGAAAGGGTAAAAACCCAGCGTGCTGCCAACTCTATTCCCAGCGGAATACCCGCCAATTCGCGGCTGATTGCCAGCACTGCTTGTTCGTCTGTTGCAGATAAAGTGAAATCGGGGCGCACGCGGCGGGCATTTTGGACGAACAATTCTACCGCGGGAGCGCGTTGGTTTGGTTTTTGGCAGTTATCGGATGGGAAACCGGTTAGCAGCAGGGTGTGTTCCCAGCGAGAATATAACTTTTGACGGGAGGTAATCAGCATTTTTACGCCGGTGGTATTTTGCAGCAGGTTTTCAAGCAGGGGGACGGTGGGCAGCAAATGCTCGAAGTTATCCAGTACCAGCAAAAGTTCTCTGGGAGCGAGAAAGTTTTCTAGTTGCTCGGCGGGGTCGCCCTGGTCGCCAAAAGTAAAGTTGATGGTTTTACCG
>JALVZI010000126.1:15556-31131 GCA_027022125.1 Anaerolineae bacterium
GGTTTGGGCGGCTGCCAGCGGCACGAAGAAAACGCCATCCAAAAAATGTTGCCCGATATTTTGTGCCAAACGGATTGCCAGCCGCGTTTTGCCGATGCCGCCCAGCCCGACGATGGTCAGCAGGCGGCAATCGGGGTGCAGCAGGGTGTTGGCGGCGGTATCCAGTTCGGCGGTGCGCCCGACAAATGGAGTGGGTTGTTGGGGCAGTGTCGGCGGCGCGTTTTCGGTGGCTTCGATGCGCTCGAACAGTAGTCGGGTTTCAGAGGCGGGGAGCACGCCCAGTTCTGTGGCGAGAATTTTGCGGCAGGTGTGGTATTGTGCCAGCGCCGCGTTGCGCTGTCCCATTCGCATTAGGGTTAGCATCAATCGGCGATGTACCGCTTCTCGCCATGGGTCTATGGCAAGCACTCTTTTGAAATAGTCTACTGCTGCGGCGTATTTGCGGTCGGCAAGGCAAGATTCGGCGAGCAGATACATCGCCTGTAATGCTTGTTCGCCCAACCGTTCGCGCCAGCCCAGCACCCACTGGCTGAAGGTTTCGGCATCGGGCAGGTAAAACCCCGCCATAAATTCCCCACGGTACAATTCGACGGCTTTTTTCAAATGGGCGACATTTGCGTTTGCCGAGTCGGTATTTTCCGCCAGTAAGTCAGAGAACACTGCCACATCGAGTGTATGCGGCACATCGGTGTTAAACGCAACTGTGCGCCGGGTGATGATGAAGGTATCGGGAAAAAGTTTATTCAGGTTCGATAAGGCTTTCCTCAAGTTGGCGCGTGCATCGGTGTTGGGCATTTCTGCCCAAAACATACCGGCGAGTGCGTCGCGGGTGTGGGGTTGGCGAGTCATCACCAAATAGCAAAATAATGCCAGTGTTTTGTTGGTGGCAAATTTATTGACGGGTTTTCCGCCACGGGTAATTTGCGGTGCACCAAATAGCGTTATTTGCAAAGGTTGCACGTTCATTTCACGTTTTTTTCACGGTAGTTTTGTAGAATAATTCATCAATTACTATACCACAATTTTGTTTGTTGTTAAAAACGCCGGAAAGGAACGATGGAATACTCAAAAGCAAAAGAGAAGCCGGTTTCAAAAGTATATTGGTTTAAGTGCTGGCGCGAGAATCCTTCTGGCTGTAAAGAGGCTGTGTGGCGTTTTAGTTTGGAAGACCCAAATGCGGGTGAACGGGTTGGGTTTGCTTCATTGGAAGGCGTATTGGCTTATGTGAAAACCGCGTTGGCAGAAGCGGAACGGGAGGTGTGAACAACCGACAATTGGGCGAATGAGCGAATTTGCCAATGAATGAATAGGTAAAACACCAATTAACTAGGGCGTGTTGACGTTTTGTTTTCAGTGGGAAAAACGCATCCTGAGTAGCGGTTCACTGCGTGAACCGCGTATCGAAGGGCGTTTTTCCCTGCCGATTTTCACCCTTCGATACGCCCTGCGGGCTACTCAGGATGAAAAATCGGCAAACGTCAACGGAACCTAATGAACTAAATGAAACTTTTACCCCTCTCTCTCTTTTGCATCTAATTTTCACGAATTTCACAGATTTTATGTTTAAATTTGAGAAATTCGCGTTAATTTGATGCGGAAATCTGGTCAAACAAAAAGTTTCAATAAGTTCACTAACAAACTTAAGGAGAGAAAAATGAAAGTCATAAAATATCAGAAACCAATTATTGCTGTTGCCACCGCTACGCTTTTGTTGATTATGCTTGTGCTGGGCACGGCAACCGCGTCGCGGTCGTACGCGCAGGGTGGCGGCGTGCTGCGGCAGTCTGCTGCTGCGGGGACGGCATTTACATATCAGGGGCGATTAATTTATAACGGCACACCAATTACCGGAACCTGTGACCTGACTTTTCGCTTGTACGATAGCGCCGGTGCTGGCGCAGTTCAGATTGGTTCTAACCAAGTCGCAAACAACACGCCGGTCAATGACGGGTTCTTCACCGTCAGTTTAGATTTTGGCAGCGATGCCTTTTCCGGCGATGCCCGCTATCTGCAAATTGCCATCGATTCCTGCGACAACGGTGCCAGCAATGTGACACTTCCTCGCATTGAATTGACGGCGGTGCCATATGCGCTAACCGCCCTCAACGCGCTTAGCTTACAACCGGGTGCTGTCATCACAGGTGAGGTTATGGGCGGCGCTGTTTTGGAAGTGGGGAATACATACAACCCGGGCATGTTTGCCAGCTATGGTATTCAAGGGGCGGGAGACACCGCCGGCGTGTACGGCGTAACAACTGCCGCTAGCGGTACACCCTATGGTGTATATGGTGTCGCCTCTGATAGTGGTAGCGCCACTTCGTACGGTGTGTACGGCGAAAGTAAATCGAGCGTCGGTACGGGCGTGGGGGGCGTTGCGCCGCGCACCGGCGTGTACGGCGAAGCATCGGGTACATCTGGCGCAACGTATGGTGTGTATGGTAAAAGTAATTCTGGCAGCGGCTACGGTGTCTACTCGTATGGGAACGCGCATGTGGAAGGGCAACTGACGTGGAAACCTATTACCAGTTACCTTTCTATTCCGGCGGCGGCGTTTGTACCTCAATACAATTACGAAGACAAAACATACAATGCCGGTTCAATAGTTAGAACGTTAGATGGGTCACCTCATACGGTCTTTAACGCCCCTGTACAACTTCCACACGGTGCAACTGTAACCGGTATGACAATCTACTGGCGCGATGATTTAGCCACAGGAGATGGAACTGTTGACCTTTACCGTTCAAATTTTCACCTTCTTCCAATCTCGATGGCAACCGCCAGCACAACAGGCGACAGTGGGGTTGATAGCAGTTCGTCAACGTCAAGTATTAGCTATAACCCAATAGACAATTCAAGTTTTACCTACTATCTGTCGGCGCGTTTGCCATACGAATCTGGAGGCAGTGCCTATGTGGGGTTGTATGGGGTTGTGATTTCATACACTATTGCCCAGCCCTATTAAGGCGGAAGATTATGAAAAAACAAATTTGGCTATTTCTGATAATACTACTGCTGGGCTTGACGCTTACAGGGATAGTGTGGGCGCAAACGGGCGGCGGTTATGATTTGAGTTGGCACACCGTTGACGGCGGCGGCAATTCGGTAACCGGCGGTGGATACACGCTCAGCGGTGCCATCGGGCAGCCAGATGCGGCGAGTGCTAGTGGCGGCGGATATTCGCTGACAGGCGGCTTTTGGGTTGGCAGTGATAGCGATAACACCAAATATATCTACCTGCCACTGGTGTTGAAATAATGCAAAATCTGTAAGGATAGATCACGAGCCGCCCCTACAACCTCCACATTATACCATCCTGAATAGAGACGCCCAAACTGGGTGTCTCTATGGTAGAAATAAAAAAGATTTCAGCCACAAATTTTTACAAATTACACGAATTTTAAGGAAAAACCAGTGAAACTCGTGAAAGTTTGTGGTTAAAAGTAATCATCACAATTAAATGCAGTACTGCTGAAAGGAGGTGAAAAAAAGAACGAACAAACAAACAAAAAATGAATAGAAATAATTAAGTTCTTGGATTTAAGGAGGGAGAGAATGAAAACGAGCAAAAGACGAATGGTGGCATTGGTATTCAGTTTGGCTCTGGCGTTGCTGATGGCGCTGGTAGTGGATACCATCGGTGGAAGGAGTGCCCTGGCTGCTTTGCCTCAAGGTACATCTTTGGGTACGGCTTTTACCTACCAAGGAAGGCTAACAGACAGTAACGGTAACCCCATCACCGGAACCTGCGACATGCGCTTCACTCTGTACGAATCTTCGACCGGCAACGACCAAGTTGGCACACCCCAGACCAAAACCGGTGTGACTTTGAACAATGGCTATTTTACTGTGGATCTGGATTTTGGCTCTAATGCTTTTACCGGCGAGGGGCGCTATCTCAAAATAGAGATAGATTGTGACGGCGGTGGATATACTACACTCAGCCCCCGCGTTAATCTGACACCTGCGCCTTATGCTCTGTATGCTGTTTCCACCGGTGCTTTGCAGGGCTACGAGGTATCTGACAGTGCGCCGTCTGCTGGCGATGTGCTGTCGTGGAATGGCAGTTCGTGGACGCCCACCGCCAGCAGTACCGGTAACGCCTGGTCACTGACGGGTAACAGCGGCACTACGCCGGGCACCAACTTTCTGGGTACTACAGATAACCAATCTCTGGAACTACATGTGAACGGCAACCGCGCTTTGCGTATAGAGCCGAATACCACCAGTCCCAACCTTATCGGTGGTTACAGTGGCAACAGCGTGTCTGCCGGCGCGTACGGTGCGACCATCGGCGGCGGGGGTACAAGTGGCGCCACCAATCGGGTGACCTTTAACTACGGCACAATTGGCGGGGGTTACAGCAACACCGCCGGCGGTGCTGTAGCCACCGTGGGCGGGGGTTACAGCAACATTGCCAGTGACAATTTCGCCACTGTGGGCGGGGGACATATTAACGTCGCCAGTGGCAATTCCGCTACGGTGAGTGGGGGTTGGTCTAACCGAGCCACCATCACCGGCACAGTTATCGGCGGTGGGTACAACAATTTGATAACGGCAACTTACGGCACCATCGCCGGGGGGTACAATAGCGTTGTGAAGGGTCAATACGCTACTGTGGGTGGCGGCTACAGCAACACCGCCAGCGGCGAGGATGCCACCGTGGGCGGTGGCTACGACAACGATGCCAGCGGCGAGGATGCCACCGTGGGTGGCGGCTACAGCAACACCGCCAGCGGCAAAAATGCCACCGTGGGTGGCGGCTACAGCAACACCGCCAGCGGCGAAAATGCCACCGTGGGCAGCGGCTCCAGCAACACCGCCAGCGGCAATTATACCACCGTGGGCGGGGGCTACAACAACACCGCCAGCGGCAATTATACCACCGTGGGCGGGGGCGGTTACAACACCGCTAGCGGCATTGCCGCCATTGTGGGTGGTGGCTCCAGCAACACCGCCAGCGGTCAGAATGCCACCGTGAGCGGGGGGTGGTACAACCAAGCCACCATCACCAGCACCGTTGTAGGTGGGGGCGAGCACAACGCCGCCAATGGTGCATCTGCCACTGTCAGCGGGGGTGAGGGCAACCAAGCCGTCGGTTCGGCTGCTACTGTTAGCGGAGGTAGTGGCAATGTTGCCGGCGACACTTTCGCTACTGTGCCGGGAGGTGCAGGGGCAATCGCTTCTCTCTATGGACAAATGGCTTATGCTAGCGGTCCTTTCGCCCAGCCGAGCGATGCCCAGACCTCGCTCTATGTTATGCGCGGGACAACCAACGATGGTAGCTGGCATAGCCTATACCTTGATGGGTCCTCTCGGCTGCTCATTCTTCCCCCTACCCGCACGTTCACGTTTGACATTCTGATTGTGGGTCGCAGCGATACCGCCGGAAACGACGAGTCGGCTGGCTACCATTGCCAAGGTGTGATAGAAAACGTGGGCGGGAACACCACCCTCATCGGAAGTGGAAGTGTGTGTACCACTTTAGGCGAAGATGATGCCAACTGGAGTGTTTGGGTTATTGCCGACAACACCAACGACGCACTGGTAGTGTTAGTGGCAGGCAACGGCGAGAACATTCGCTGGGTAGCCACGGTGCGCACAGCCGATGTGTCATGGTAGAAGGGGAAAAATTATGCGATACACAAGATACAAATCCCCGTTGGTGGTCACTCTGGTTGCTGTTTTGGTTCTGCTTCTGCTGGTCAGTTCCACACTCATTGCTTTAGCGCAAACGGGCGGCGGCTACGACTTAAGTTGGTACACTATTGACGGCGGCGGTTCGGCAACTGGCGGAGGGTACACTCTTACCGGTGCCATCGGACAGCCAGATGCGGCGAGTGCCAGTGGTGGTGGATATTCACTTACGGGCGGTTTTTGGGTCGGTGGCAGCAGCGCTAGTAACAACACCAAATATATCTACCTGCCGTTGGTGTTAAAATAGTGTAACTGGGCATGATTCACTATCACCCGAATCATCTTTGGCAAATTTTATGCTTCTGCCAACAGATTGTGTGAAACGTGACGATTTGGGCAATCGGTAATACTCCCTGTTTCTTTCTTGCTTCCTGTCCCCGCGTTGACAACAGTTGGCTATTTGTCAAGATGATTGTTAGTCAATCATGCCCTTAACTGTAAATTAGAGCGGTGCTTCGGGAAATAATGCAAAATCCATAGGGCGAAGCGATGCTTTGCTCTTACCCCCGCGCGTAAAATTGATGCGGGGTAATGGGATGGTTCGGCGTGAATTGCAGGGGCAACTTGCGAGCCGCTCTTGCAATTCACCGTTATTCCTAATGCAAAACCAACAAACATTGTCGGCAATAAACCCAATTCTCTTGAAAAATCGTGGGGACAGTTCCTTGTGGCTACCCTGTTCCGGGCGACCACAAGGGGCGCCCCTACATATCAAACGAATATTCGGCTTGATTTTGCACTAGGTTCTGTTGACGTTTGCCGATTTTTCATCCTGAGTAGCCCGCAGGGCGTATCGAAGGGTAAAAATCGGCAAGAAAAACGCCCTTCGATACGCGGTTTGCGGAGCAAACCGCTACTCAGGATGCGTTTTTCCCACTGAAAACGAAACGTCAACAGAACCTAAGTAAAGATGTCCAATTTTGGCGTTTCTGTGGAGGGGAAAAATAGGTTTTACGCAGGTGGAAGATTTCAGCCACGAATTTTCACAGATTGCACGAATCTAATATTCCTCTGAAGAAACCAAGTTCTGTTGACGTTTGTCGATTTTTCATCTTGAATTAAATGAAACTTTTGAAAAGTGTGTCAAAATTACAAAAATCATCGGTAATTTTTATGATGTCATTCCTGCTTGTGCCCTGCGGTTGCGAAAGCGGGAATCCTCGGTGTTTTGCTATGGATTCCGGATATTTCCCTGTGGGAAATTCCGGAATGACATTAAAAATCCGTGAAATTCGTGAAAATTCGTGGCAAAAAATAATAATCACGATAAATGTGGTACTACCCGGTTCCACCAAAAGGAGAAAGTTGTGAATAAAATTTCATATTTTACCATTCCAATCATACTCGGTTTGGCGATGGCGCTGGCGGCACTCGGTTTTCTTGCGCCGCCGACCGCCGTCCGCGCGGCGGGACCGTGGTATGTCAATGCCACCACCGGCAACGACAGCAATGACTGTCTGTCGACAACCTCCGCCTGCAAAACCATCGGCGGGGCAATCGGCAAAGCTTCATCCGGCGATACCATCAATATTGCCGCCGGTGTTTACACCGAAACAAATACCATCAGCGGTAAATCGCTTATACTGGTGGGCGCAGGTATCAACCAAACTATTGTGGATGGCGACGGTGATTATCATGCCATATTTAGGGTTAACTCTAGTGCTTCCGCCACTTTGTCTGATATGACATTGCAAAACGGCGGCGCAACAGGTGGTGGCAGTGCTATTTATGCCGCCGGTCCGGTTACTGTATCACATGTGTCCATCTCAAATAACCTGGCTAATTTCGGCTCTATGCTTGTTTACAGTACCACTGCCGTTATTCTAAATAGCACTTTCAGCGACAATCACGTTAGCAACACATCTTACGGTCGAGATGGTATTTTTGCAGAAACAAATGCAAAAGTATCAATTAGCAATTCAACATTTTCCGGAAATCAAAGCGTATCTGTCCATATACAAAACAAAACTACTCTTGCTATAACCAATACCACATTCAGTACTAATGGCGGCTATGGATTAGCGGTAATCGAAGTCAGTGGAAATTCGACTGCTACTATTAATGCGTCAACAGTTGCTGATAACAAATCATACGGTATTTGGGACAATGGTACGGTAATCATTCAAAACAGCATTGTATTTCACAATGATAGTGTGCCTTATTCAGGTACCGAGAATAACTGCGGCAGTGATTCTTCCATTCTCCCCATATCACTTGGTTACAATATTGACGGCGGCACATCGTGTAATTTCTCTGCCACCGGCGATATAACATCTACAAACCCGCTACTGCTGCCGTTGGGCGATTACGGCGGTAATACTCAAACGCGCGGTTTATCGTTTAACAGCCCGGCGCTTGATGCCGGCTCGCCGACCACTTGCCCATCTACCGACCAACGCGGTACAGAGCGTCCGCAAGACGGCAACGGCGACAGCGCTGCCACCTGCGACATCGGCGCATTTGAGTTGTTGCGGCAAACATTGACAGGAGTCACAATTTCCGGTGATTCTGAAGGACTGGTGAATAGCAGCCACACCTTTGTTGCCACCATTTTGCCCGTTACCGCCACCCAGCCCATCACCTATATTTGGAACGCCACCAACCAAACAACGCCCATCACTCACACGGGCAAAGGTATCACCGATTCGGTCTCTTTCAGTTGGAGCAGCGAGGGAGCGAAGGTGATTACCGTTACGGTGAACAACGGGCTTGGCAGCCAAACCGATACCCACGCTTTCACCGTTACGACAGGAATACAATCTATCGCCGATGTGAGCATCGCCGGGGCGACTGCCGGTTCGTTGGCGGGAACTCACACGTTTACCGCCACCGTTTCCCCATCAAATGCCACGCTGCCCATCACCTACACTTGGCAGGCGGACGGGCAATCGTCGATAACGCATACCGTCAGTGGCATTTCCGATGCGGTTTCGTTCCATTGGACAAGCGAAGGGACAAAAACCATCACTGTAACCGTTGCCAATGTTGCGGGGTCGAAGGTGAATACCCACACCATTCGGTTGTGGCGTTGGTACGTTAATGCCGCCAACGGCAACGATAGCAACGACTGTCAATCGGCAGCCACCGCTTGCAAAACCATCGGCGGGGCAATCGGCAAAGCCGGCGATGGCGACCTCATCACCGTTGCCGCCGGTGTTTACACCGAAACCAACACGCTGAACAAATCGTTGACTATTACCGGTGCGGGGCGCGACCAAACTATTGTGGATGGCGATGTGTCAGGCTCAGTATTTAGAACTAATTTCAATACTGTTGTGTCGCTGTCTCAAATGACCATTCGGAACGGTGGCGGCTATAGCTCTGGTGGTGGCGTATATGTTTCAGGCGAATTGACACTCTCGCATGTGCGGGTTTTCAGTAACACAGGTAGCCACGGGAGCGCAATATTTATCACTGGTTCGGGAAGTGTTACGGCAACCCATACCACCTTCGACCACAACAAAACAACAGCAACCTATGTTGGCGCAATTTTTGTGGATGGCGGAAAACTTTGGCTGGAAAGTTCAACGCTTTCGGAAAATAGTACCCAGTCCATCCACAATCAAAACGGCGGCACGGTGGATATTTTCAACAGTACCATCAGCGGCAACACCGGCGGCATCGTCAATGGCGGTACCCTGACCATGCGCAACAGCACGGTTGCCAATAATTCCCCGGGGAATGCCATTTCCAATAGCGGCACATTCACTGTAAAAAGCAGTATTTTGGCAGCGCCAACGGGCGTGAACGTCTGCGACACAACCAGTTTTGGCACGGTAAATCTCACTTCGCAGGGATATAATTTGGAAAGCACCAACACCTGCGGTTTGAACGCTACCGGCGATAAAACCGGCGCGAAGCCGTACCTGCAACCACTGGCAGACAACGGCGGCGACACCAAAACACACGCGCTGCTGCGCGCCAGCCCCGCGCTCGACGGCAGTGACGCTTCTGTGTGCTCCGCCACCGACCAGCGCGGCACGGCGCGTCCCATCGATGGCGACGGCGACGGCACCGCTACTTGCGACATCGGCGCGTTTGAATCGCCATTGGTTCATTGGATGGTCTATCTGCCGTTGGTGGTGAAGTAATGCCGGAATCCGTAGGGGCGAAGCGCCGCTTCGCCCCCTACGACCAGCTATACCATCCTAAGTGCTAAGTCAAGTACATTTTGACGGGTAATTTAGCCTCAAATGACGTACCTGAAAAAAGGTGTAGAAATTGAACCACAGAGGCGCAGAGACACAGAGGAAAATAAGGTTTGAGAGCCGGTTATGCGGCGTTATCTGCAATTTCCGGCGGAAATCCAAGCCAAAACTCAAAAGTTTTAAATTCTCCGCGCCTCTGTGTCTCTCTGTGGTGAAAAATTAACCTTTTTTAGAGGAGTCAAATGATAATCACGAAAATGTGGTGCTACCCGGTTCCACGAAAGGAGAAGGTTATAAAAAAGGGTGCGTTTTTCTCGTTTCTCTTGAATAGTGAAATAGTCTAAATTTACATAACTACTCAGCTCATGGTAGCACAACATTGAACCGTGATTGCTTAAGGAGTTGAAAATCAGCCACGAATTTCCACAAATTACACGAATCTTAAAGAAAAATTAGCGAGATTCGTGAAGATTCGTGACTGAAAATAATAATCACGATAAATGTGGTACTACCCGGTTCCACGAAAGGAGAAAGTTATGAAAAGGAAACTGTATTTCACCATTCCAATTATACTCGGTTTAGCGATGGCGTTAGCGATAATTGGTTTGCTTGCGCCGCCGACCGCCGTCCGCGCGGCGGGACCGTGGTATGTTAATGCTGCCACCGGCAACGACAGCAATTCTTGTACCGACTCGGCTAACGCTTGCAAAACTATCGGCGGAGCAATCGGCAAAGCTTCATCTGGCGACACTATCTATGTTGCCGCCGGAACTTATATTGAATACAACACGCTGAACAAATCGTTGACCATCATCGGCGCAGGTGTGGGGCAAACCATCATTGACGGCAATGGTGTCGGGTTGTCCGTCTTTGACATTCTTGCCTCGAATACCGTCAGCATTTCTAAACTGACGGTGCGTAATAGTGGGTACCTTAGCATTTCTTCTGCGGGAAATACCACCCTGACGCAAGTAGAACTTACCGGCAACGGTGACAGGTCACTTTATGCCAGTTCTGGTACGCTGACAGTAAGAAATAGTTCGCTAATCGGAAATACCGGCGGGACATTTGCAGATACGGTGTTTGTTGATGGTTCCACTCATTTTACGCTTGAAAATTCTACCATTGCCAACAACGACAGTACCGGGTTGCACATTCAAGGCAGTGCGACGGTAACGCTCACCAATGTGACCATCAGCGGGAACACTTACGCCGGTGTTTCTGTAACAGAGTCATCTAACTTGTTGGTTCAATTCAGCACAATTGCCAACAATGGCAATAGAGGGATAATCAACAACAATAACAACACCATCACCATCGCCAATTCCATTCTTGATAATAATACCAACGGCAATTGTGATGGCACATTCATTTCCAACGATTATAACATAGACAACGGCACATCGTGTGGCTTTTCCGGTACCCACGACCACTCTTCCACCGACCCGCTATTGCTGCCGTTGGCAGACAACGGCGGCGATACCAAAACGCACGCGCTGCCGGTCAACAGCCCGGCAGTTGATGCCGGCAATAACGCGACTTGCCCCGCCACCGACCAGCGCGGCGTAACTCGCCCGCAAGATGGCGACGGCGACAGCACCGCCACCTGCGACATCGGCGCGTTTGAATTTGTGCGGCAAGGTGTCAGCAGCGTAACCATCTCCGGCGACACCAGCGGATTGGTGAACAGCAGCCACACCTTTGTTGCCACTATTTCGCCCGTTACCGCTACTCAGCCCATCACCTACGTTTGGAGCGCCACCGACCAAACAACGCCCATCACTCACACGGGCAAAGGTATCACCGATTCGGTGTCGTTCAGTTGGAGCAGCACGGGAGCGAAGGTGGTTACTGTCACGGCGAACAACGGGATTAGCAGCCAAACCGATACTTACAATTTCACCGTTACGGCGGGGACGCAAGCCATATCCGATGTGAGCATTACCGGCGCAACATCCGGTTCTGTCGAACCAACCTACACTTTCAACGCCACCGTTTCCCCATTGAGTGCCACGCTGCCCATTACCTACACTTGGCAGGCGGATGAACAAACATCGGTAACGCATACCGTCAATGGTACTTCCGATTCGGTTTCATTCCATTGGACAAGCGAAGGGACAAAAACCATCACCGTAACCGTCGCCAATGTTGCGGGGTCGAAGGTGGATACCCACACCATCCGGCTATGGAGTTGGTATGTTAACGGCAGTACCGGCAGCGATAGCAACAATTGTCTCTCTCCATCCACCGCTTGCAAAACTATCGGCGGGGCAATCGGCAAAGCCAGCGATGGCGATACCATCCATGTTGCCGCCGGTGTTTACACCGAAACCAACACGTTGGGCAAATCGCTGACCATCACCGGCGCGGGCGCGGGACAAACAATTGTAGATGGCGGTGGTGGTACAATAGCGATTTTCACTATCTATTCAGGTAACACCGTTGCCATTTCCGGTATGACGGTACGTAATGGCGGCTATCTTGGCATCTCTTCTGGAGGCAATACCACCCTGACGCAAATGGAATTTACCGGCAATGTTGACAACGCCATTTACGCTTATGCGGGCACGCTAACGGTAACGAACAGCTCGCTAACCGGAAATACAGGTGGAGCATACAAAGATACGGTGCTTATCAGCGGCTCTGCCAATTTTGTGCTTGAAAATTCTACCATTGCCAATAACGACAGTACCGGTTTGCACATTCAAAGCAGTGGGGTGGCAACGCTCACCAATGTGACAATCAGCGGTAATACTTACAGTGGTATTTCAACAGCAGGTTCATCTAATTTGCGGATTCGATTCAGTACAATTGCCAATAATGGTGATAGTGGGATAGTTAGTAATGGTACTACCACTATCGCCAATTCCATTCTCGATAATAACACCGGTGGCAACTGTGGCGGCGCACTCAATTCCGGCGGCTATAATATAGACAGTGGCACAACGTGCGGCTTTTCTGCCACCGGCGACAAAACTTCCACCGACCCGAAATTGCTGCCATTAGGCAATTACGGCGGCGATACCAAAACGCACGCGCTGCCGTCCAACAGCCCGGCGGTTGATGCCGGCAATAACGCAACCTGCCCCGCCACCGACCAGCGCGGTGTAACCCGCCCGCAAGATGGCGACGGCAACGGCACCGCCACCTGCGACATTGGCGCGTTTGAATTTGTACGGCAAGGCGTCAGTAGTGTAACCATCTCTGGCAGTGCCAGTGGGTTGGTGAACAGCAGCCACACTTTTGTTGCCACAATATCACCCGTTACCGCCACGCAGCCTATCACTTATATTTGGCGCGCCACCGACCAAACACCTGTCACCCACACGGGCAAAGGCATCACCGATTCGGTATCGTTCAATTGGAGCAGTACGGGAACAAAGGTGGTCACCGTCACGGTTAACAACGGGGTTGGCAGCAGCCAAACCGATACGCACACTTTCATCGTTACGGCGGGGACGCAAGCCATATCCGATGTGAGCATTGCCGGGGCAACTACCGGTTCGGTAGCGGGAACTTACCCGTTTACCGCCACCGTTTCCCCATCGAATGCCACGCTGCCCATTACCTACACTTGGCAGGCGGATGAACAAACATCGGTAACGCATACCGTCAATGGTACTTCCGATTCGGTTTCATTCCACTGGACAAGTGCAGGGACAAAGAACATCACCGTAACCGTCACCAATGTTGCGGGGTCGAAAGTGGATACCCACACCATCCAACTGTGGAGTTGGTATGTTAACGGCAGTACCGGAAGCGATAGTAATAATTGTCTCTCTCCGTCCACCGCTTGCAAAACCATCGGCGGGGCAATCGGTAAAGCCAGCGATGGCGATACCATCACCATTGCTGCCGGTGTTTACACCGAAACCAACACACTGAACAAATCGCTGACCATCATCGGCGCGGGAGCGGGACAGACAATTGTAGATGGCAACAACGGCACCGGAATAATCTTCAACATCTATACGGGCAAAACCGTTAACATATCCGGCGTAACAGTGCGGAATAGTGGAAATATCGGCATCTATTCCGGAGGCAATACCACCCTGACGCAAATGGAATTTACCGGCAATGTTGACAACGCCATTTACGCTTATGCGGGCGCACTGACGGTAACGAACAGCTCGCTAACCGGAAATACCGGCGGGTCATCTGCACAGACGGTGTTTATCGGTGGCTCTACCAATTTTGTGCTCGAAAATTCTACCATTGCCAACAACGACAGTACCGGTTTGCACATTCAAGGCAGCGGTGCGGCAACGCTCACCAATGTGACCGTTAGCGGGAACAAGTACGTCGGTATTTACGCAACAGATTCACCTAAAACCTTGATTCGATTCAGCACGATTGCCAACAATGATAGCTATGGAATAATCAACTACAGCACCGGTGTCACCATCACCAACTCTATTTTTGATGACAATAACACCGGCGACAATTGTTTTGATGGCAGCGGCGCACTCAATTCCGGCGGCTATAATATAGACAGTGGCACAACGTGCGGCTTTTCTGCCACCGGCGACAAAACTTCTACCGACCCGCTATTGCTGCCACTGGGCAATTACGGCGGCGATACCAAAACGCACGCGCTGCCGGTTAACAGTCCGGCGGTTGATGCCGGCAATAACGCAGCCTGCCCCGCCACCGACCAGCGCGGCACGACGCGTCCCATTGACGGCGATGGCAACGGCACCGCCACCTGCGACATTGGCGCGTTTGAACTTACGCGACAGAGCATTAGCGGTGTGAGCATTTCTGGCAATGCCAGTGGTTACACCTACAGCAGCGAAACCTTCATTGCCACTGTAACCCCCGTTACCGCCACGCAGCCCATCACCTATATTTGGCGTGCCACCGACCAAACGCCTATCACCCATACGGGCAAGAACGCCACTGATTCGGTATCGTTTAATTGGAGCACCACCGGTACAAAAGCGGTCACCGTTACGGTGGATAACGGCTTGGGCAGCGCAAAAACCGATACCCACACCATCAACCTGACGGCGGGCACACAGCCGATATCCGGCGTGAACATCGCCGGGGCGACTACCGGCTCGGTAGCAGGAACTTATCCGTTTACCGCCACCGTCTCCCCATCGAATGCCGCCCAGCCCATCACCTACACTTGGCAGGCTGATGAACAAACGACGATGACACATACCGGCAAGGGAACGACTGACTCGATGTCGTTCCATTGGAGCAGTCCCGGAACTAAACATATCACCGTAACGGTAGATAACGGCTTGGGCAGCACGAAAACCAATACCCATACCATCCAACTGTGGAGTTGGTATGTTAACGGCAGTACCGGCAACGACAGCAACGATTGTCAATCGGCAACCACCGCTTGCAAAACTATCGGCGGGGCAATCGGTAAAGCCAGCAATGGCGATACCATCACCATTGCCGCCGGTGTTTACCCCGAAACCAACACGCTGAACAAATCACTGACCATCATCGGCGCGGGAGCGGGGCAGACAATTGTAGATGGCAACAACGGCACCGGAATAATCTTCAACATCTATACGGGCAAAACCGTCAACATATCTGGCTTAACAGTGCGGAATAGTGGGAATACCGGTATCTATTCTGGGGGAGATACCACCCTGACGCAAATGGAATTTACCGGCAATGTTGACAACGCCATTTACGCTTATGCGGGCACGCTAACGGTAACGAACAGCTCGCTAACCGGAAATACCGGTGGGTCATCCGCGCATACAGTGT
>JALVZI010000126.1:31141-39019 GCA_027022125.1 Anaerolineae bacterium
CAAAGCAGCGGTGCGGCAACGCTCACCAATGTGACCGTTAGCGGGAACAAGTACGTCGGTGTTTCAACGGCAGGTTCATCTAAAACGTTGATTCAATTCAGCACGATTGCTAACAATGTTACCTACGGGATACTCAATTACGGTACCACCACCATCGCTAACTCTATCCTCGATAATAACACCGGTGACAATTGTTTTGATGGCAGCGGCGCACTCAATTCCGGCGGCTATAATATAGACAGTGGCACAACGTGCGGCTTTTCTGCCACCGGCGACAAAACTTCCACCGACCCGCAATTGCAGCCACTGGCAGACAACGGCGGCGACACCAAAACGCACGCGCTGCCGGTTAACAGCCCGGCGGTTGATGCCGGCAATAACGCAACCTGCCCCGCCACCGACCAGCGCGGCACGACGCGTCCCATTGACGGCGACGGCAACGGCACCGCCACTTGCGACATTGGCGCGTTTGAACTTACGCGACAGAGTATCAGCAGCGTGAGTATTTCTGGCAATGCCAGTGGTTACACCTACAGCAGCGAAACCTTCATCGCCACCGTGACCCCTATTTCTGCCAGCACACCCATCACCTATATTTGGCGTGCCACCGACCAAACGCCCATTACCCATTCGGGCAAAGGCATCACCGATTCGGTATCGTTCAATTGGAGCACCACCGGTACAAAAGTTGTCACTGTAACGGTGAATAACGGCATCAGTCAAAAATCGAACACCCACACCATCAACCTGACGGCGGGCACGCGGCAAATAACCGGCGTTACCATCTCCGGCGCAACATCCGGTTCTACTGGACAAAGTTATACTTTCAACGCCGCCGTTTCGCCGTCAAATGCCACTCAGCCCATCACCTACACTTGGCAGGCAGATGAACAAACAACAGTGACGCATACCGGCAAGGGAACGACTGATTCTGTGTCATTCAACTGGAGTAGCCCGGGCACAAAATATATTACCGTGACGGTGGATAACGGCTTGGGCAGCACGAAAACCGATTCACACAGCATTACCCTTTCAAGTTGGTATGTTAACGGCAGTACCGGAAGCGATAGCAATAATTGTCTCTCTCCGTCCACCGCTTGCAAAACCATCGGCGGGGCAATCGGCAAAGCCAGCAATGGCGATACCATCACCATTGCTGCCGGAACGTACGCCGAGAATCTCTCGGTGAATAAATCGCTGACTTTTGTTGGCGCAGGACGCGACCAAACTATTGTGGATGGTGGCGCATCGGGTACTGTGTTCGATATTTTGCTCAACTCAACCGTCACGCTGTCTAAAATGACTGTTCGGAACGGCAGCAGCAGTGGTATATATGTTCGCGGCGCGCTGACGCTGTCGCAAATGCGAGTGTTCAGCAATACCGGCTATATTGGCGGGGCAGTTTTCGTCAGTTCATCAGGACGTGTCACGGCAACCAATACCACTTTTGACCACAATAAAACCACTACCAGTAGTGGCGCTGCGCTTCTTGTGGATGGTGGGGAACTCCGCTTGGAGAATTCAACCGTCTCAGACAACAGTCCCGGTGCCGTCCACAATCAAAACGGCGGCACGGTAGACATCTTCAACAGTACCATCAGCGGCAACACCAGCGGTATCGTCAATAACGCTACCCTGACCATGCGCAACAGCACGGTTGCCAATAATTCCCCGGGGAATGCCATTTCCAATAGCGGCACATTCACTGTAAAAAGCAGTATTTTGGCAGCGCCAACGGGCGTGAACGTCTGCGACACAACCAGTTTTGGCACGGTAAATCTCACTTCGCAGGGATATAATTTGGAAAGCACCAACACCTGCGGTTTGAACGCTACCGGCGATAAAACCGGCGCGAAGCCGTACCTGCAACCACTGGCAGACAACGGCGGCGACACCAAAACACACGCGCTGCTGCGCGCCAGCCCCGCGCTCGACGGCAGTGACGCTTCTGTGTGCTCCGCCACCGACCAGCGCGGCACGGCGCGTCCCATCGATGGCGACGGCGACGGCACCGCTACTTGCGACATCGGCGCGTTTGAATCGCCATTGGTTCATTGGATGGTCTATCTGCCGTTGGTGGTGAAGTAATGCCGGAATCCGTAGGGGCGAAGCGCCGCTTCGCCCCCTACGACCAGCTATACCATCCTAAGTGCTAAGTCAAGTACATTTTGACGGGTAATTTAGCCTCAAATGACGTACCTGAAAAAAGGTGTAGAAATTGAACCACAGAGGCGCAGAGACACAGAGGAAAATAAGGTTTGAGAGCCGGTTATGCGGCGTTATCTGCAATTTCCGGCGGAAATCCAAGCCAAAACTCAAAAGTTTTAAATTCTCCGCGCCTCTGTGTCTCTCTGTGGTGAAAAATTAACCTTTTTTAGAGGAGTCAAATGATAATCACGAAAATGTGGTGCTACCCGGTTCCACGAAAGGAGAAGGTTATAAAAAAGGGTGCGTTTTTCTCGTTTCTCTTGAATAGTGAAATAGTCTAAATTTACATAACTACTCAGCTCATGGTAGCACAACATTGAACCGTGATTGCTTAAGGAGTTGAAAATCAGCCACGAATTTCCACAAATTACACGAATCTTAAAGAAAAATTAGCGAGATTCGTGAAGATTCGTGACTGAAAATAATAATCACGATAAATGTGGTACTACCCGGTTCCACGAAAGGAGAAAGTTATGAAAAGGAAACTGTATTTCACCATTCCAATTATACTCGGTTTAGCGATGGCGTTAGCGATAATTGGTTTGCTTGCGCCGCCGACCGCCGTCCGCGCGGCGGGACCGTGGTATGTTAATGCTGCCACCGGCAACGACAGCAATTCTTGTACCGACTCGGCTAACGCTTGCAAAACTATCGGCGGAGCAATCGGCAAAGCTTCATCTGGCGACACTATCTATGTTGCCGCCGGAACTTATATTGAATACAACACGCTGAACAAATCGTTGACCATCATCGGCGCAGGTGTGGGGCAAACCATCATTGACGGCAATGGTGTCGGGTTGTCCGTCTTTGACATTCTTGCCTCGAATACCGTCAGCATTTCTAAACTGACGGTGCGTAATAGTGGGTACCTTAGCATTTCTTCTGCGGGAAATACCACCCTGACGCAAGTAGAACTTACCGGCAACGGTGACAGGTCACTTTATGCCAGTTCTGGTACGCTGACAGTAAGAAATAGTTCGCTAATCGGAAATACCGGCGGGACATTTGCAGATACGGTGTTTGTTGATGGTTCCACTCATTTTACGCTTGAAAATTCTACCATTGCCAACAACGACAGTACCGGGTTGCACATTCAAGGCAGTGCGACGGTAACGCTCACCAATGTGACCATCAGCGGGAACACTTACGCCGGTGTTTCTGTAACAGAGTCATCTAACTTGTTGGTTCAATTCAGCACAATTGCCAACAATGGCAATAGAGGGATAATCAACAACAATAACAACACCATCACCATCGCCAATTCCATTCTTGATAATAATACCAACGGCAATTGTGATGGCACATTCATTTCCAACGATTATAACATAGACAACGGCACATCGTGTGGCTTTTCCGGTACCCACGACCACTCTTCCACCGACCCGCTATTGCTGCCGTTGGCAGACAACGGCGGCGATACCAAAACGCACGCGCTGCCGGTCAACAGCCCGGCAGTTGATGCCGGCAATAACGCGACTTGCCCCGCCACCGACCAGCGCGGCGTAACTCGCCCGCAAGATGGCGACGGCGACAGCACCGCCACCTGCGACATCGGCGCGTTTGAATTTGTGCGGCAAGGTGTCAGCAGCGTAACCATCTCCGGCGACACCAGCGGATTGGTGAACAGCAGCCACACCTTTGTTGCCACTATTTCGCCCGTTACCGCTACTCAGCCCATCACCTACGTTTGGAGCGCCACCGACCAAACAACGCCCATCACTCACACGGGCAAAGGTATCACCGATTCGGTGTCGTTCAGTTGGAGCAGCACGGGAGCGAAGGTGGTTACTGTCACGGCGAACAACGGGATTAGCAGCCAAACCGATACTTACAATTTCACCGTTACGGCGGGGACGCAAGCCATATCCGATGTGAGCATTACCGGCGCAACATCCGGTTCTGTCGAACCAACCTACACTTTCAACGCCACCGTTTCCCCATTGAGTGCCACGCTGCCCATTACCTACACTTGGCAGGCGGATGAACAAACATCGGTAACGCATACCGTCAATGGTACTTCCGATTCGGTTTCATTCCATTGGACAAGCGAAGGGACAAAAACCATCACCGTAACCGTCGCCAATGTTGCGGGGTCGAAGGTGGATACCCACACCATCCGGCTATGGAGTTGGTATGTTAACGGCAGTACCGGCAGCGATAGCAACAATTGTCTCTCTCCATCCACCGCTTGCAAAACTATCGGCGGGGCAATCGGCAAAGCCAGCGATGGCGATACCATCCATGTTGCCGCCGGTGTTTACACCGAAACCAACACGTTGGGCAAATCGCTGACCATCACCGGCGCGGGCGCGGGACAAACAATTGTAGATGGCGGTGGTGGTACAATAGCGATTTTCACTATCTATTCAGGTAACACCGTTGCCATTTCCGGTATGACGGTACGTAATGGCGGCTATCTTGGCATCTCTTCTGGAGGCAATACCACCCTGACGCAAATGGAATTTACCGGCAATGTTGACAACGCCATTTACGCTTATGCGGGCACGCTAACGGTAACGAACAGCTCGCTAACCGGAAATACAGGTGGAGCATACAAAGATACGGTGCTTATCAGCGGCTCTGCCAATTTTGTGCTTGAAAATTCTACCATTGCCAATAACGACAGTACCGGTTTGCACATTCAAAGCAGTGGGGTGGCAACGCTCACCAATGTGACAATCAGCGGTAATACTTACAGTGGTATTTCAACAGCAGGTTCATCTAATTTGCGGATTCGATTCAGTACAATTGCCAATAATGGTGATAGTGGGATAGTTAGTAATGGTACTACCACTATCGCCAATTCCATTCTCGATAATAACACCGGTGGCAACTGTGGCGGCGCACTCAATTCCGGCGGCTATAATATAGACAGTGGCACAACGTGCGGCTTTTCTGCCACCGGCGACAAAACTTCCACCGACCCGAAATTGCTGCCATTAGGCAATTACGGCGGCGATACCAAAACGCACGCGCTGCCGTCCAACAGCCCGGCGGTTGATGCCGGCAATAACGCAACCTGCCCCGCCACCGACCAGCGCGGTGTAACCCGCCCGCAAGATGGCGACGGCAACGGCACCGCCACCTGCGACATTGGCGCGTTTGAATTTGTACGGCAAGGCGTCAGTAGTGTAACCATCTCTGGCAGTGCCAGTGGGTTGGTGAACAGCAGCCACACTTTTGTTGCCACAATATCACCCGTTACCGCCACGCAGCCTATCACTTATATTTGGCGCGCCACCGACCAAACACCTGTCACCCACACGGGCAAAGGCATCACCGATTCGGTATCGTTCAATTGGAGCAGTACGGGAACAAAGGTGGTCACCGTCACGGTTAACAACGGGGTTGGCAGCAGCCAAACCGATACGCACACTTTCATCGTTACGGCGGGGACGCAAGCCATATCCGATGTGAGCATTGCCGGGGCAACTACCGGTTCGGTAGCGGGAACTTACCCGTTTACCGCCACCGTTTCCCCATCGAATGCCACGCTGCCCATTACCTACACTTGGCAGGCGGATGAACAAACATCGGTAACGCATACCGTCAATGGTACTTCCGATTCGGTTTCATTCCACTGGACAAGTGCAGGGACAAAGAACATCACCGTAACCGTCACCAATGTTGCGGGGTCGAAAGTGGATACCCACACCATCCAACTGTGGAGTTGGTATGTTAACGGCAGTACCGGAAGCGATAGTAATAATTGTCTCTCTCCGTCCACCGCTTGCAAAACCATCGGCGGGGCAATCGGTAAAGCCAGCGATGGCGATACCATCACCATTGCTGCCGGTGTTTACACCGAAACCAACACACTGAACAAATCGCTGACCATCATCGGCGCGGGAGCGGGACAGACAATTGTAGATGGCAACAACGGCACCGGAATAATCTTCAACATCTATACGGGCAAAACCGTTAACATATCCGGCGTAACAGTGCGGAATAGTGGAAATATCGGCATCTATTCCGGAGGCAATACCACCCTGACGCAAATGGAATTTACCGGCAATGTTGACAACGCCATTTACGCTTATGCGGGCGCACTGACGGTAACGAACAGCTCGCTAACCGGAAATACCGGCGGGTCATCTGCACAGACGGTGTTTATCGGTGGCTCTACCAATTTTGTGCTCGAAAATTCTACCATTGCCAACAACGACAGTACCGGTTTGCACATTCAAGGCAGCGGTGCGGCAACGCTCACCAATGTGACCGTTAGCGGGAACAAGTACGTCGGTATTTACGCAACAGATTCACCTAAAACCTTGATTCGATTCAGCACGATTGCCAACAATGATAGCTATGGAATAATCAACTACAGCACCGGTGTCACCATCACCAACTCTATTTTTGATGACAATAACACCGGCGACAATTGTTTTGATGGCAGCGGCGCACTCAATTCCGGCGGCTATAATATAGACAGTGGCACAACGTGCGGCTTTTCTGCCACCGGCGACAAAACTTCTACCGACCCGCTATTGCTGCCACTGGGCAATTACGGCGGCGATACCAAAACGCACGCGCTGCCGGTTAACAGTCCGGCGGTTGATGCCGGCAATAACGCAGCCTGCCCCGCCACCGACCAGCGCGGCACGACGCGTCCCATTGACGGCGATGGCAACGGCACCGCCACCTGCGACATTGGCGCGTTTGAACTTACGCGACAGAGCATTAGCGGTGTGAGCATTTCTGGCAATGCCAGTGGTTACACCTACAGCAGCGAAACCTTCATTGCCACTGTAACCCCCGTTACCGCCACGCAGCCCATCACCTATATTTGGCGTGCCACCGACCAAACGCCTATCACCCATACGGGCAAGAACGCCACTGATTCGGTATCGTTTAATTGGAGCACCACCGGTACAAAAGCGGTCACCGTTACGGTGGATAACGGCTTGGGCAGCGCAAAAACCGATACCCACACCATCAACCTGACGGCGGGCACACAGCCGATATCCGGCGTGAACATCGCCGGGGCGACTACCGGCTCGGTAGCAGGAACTTATCCGTTTACCGCCACCGTCTCCCCATCGAATGCCGCCCAGCCCATCACCTACACTTGGCAGGCTGATGAACAAACGACGATGACACATACCGGCAAGGGAACGACTGACTCGATGTCGTTCCATTGGAGCAGTCCCGGAACTAAACATATCACCGTAACGGTAGATAACGGCTTGGGCAGCACGAAAACCAATACCCATACCATCCAACTGTGGAGTTGGTATGTTAACGGCAGTACCGGCAACGACAGCAACGATTGTCAATCGGCAACCACCGCTTGCAAAACTATCGGCGGGGCAATCGGTAAAGCCAGCAATGGCGATACCATCACCATTGCCGCCGGTGTTTACCCCGAAACCAACACGCTGAACAAATCACTGACCATCATCGGCGCGGGAGCGGGGCAGACAATTGTAGATGGCAACAACGGCACCGGAATAATCTTCAACATCTATACGGGCAAAACCGTCAACATATCTGGCTTAACAGTGCGGAATAGTGGGAATACCGGTATCTATTCTGGGGGAGATACCACCCTGACGCAAATGGAATTTACCGGCAATGTTGACAACGCCATTTACGCTTATGCGGGCACGCTAACGGTAACGAACAGCTCGCTAACCGGAAATACCGGTGGGTCATCCGCGCATACAGTGT
>JALVZI010000127.1 GCA_027022125.1 Anaerolineae bacterium
CGTACGGGTGAGTCCAATTTAAAATTCACCATATAATAACCCGAATTTACCGAATTTTTATATATTTTGCTTGCCAAATGTGGTATAATATAGATAGAAAAAGTGATGTTGGTTGATCAATAAATTGTTTTTCGGGCATTGTGTCTCATCGCCGCTCCCCCCGCGAGCGGCGATTGTAAATTTAAACGAAAGGAGGTTGTACCATGATTACCATACAAGTAATTTCAATTGCCTTTATGGCTATTGGAGCGCTGCTGCTGGTGGCACTGGTTTTCTATTTCGTCAGAAAAATCAAACCGGTTCCCCCGCCATCGAAACACGTGCGACACGTGTCGCTGAGCGAGTTGCCCGGCATTGATGTGCCGGAGCCGGAACCGGAGAAAAAAGAAACCCCGCCGACATCGCAAATCAACATCCCGCCAAATTTGACCACTTCGCACCAAAATTACTCGCCGATGTCATTGAGCGGTATGGGGAGCAGTTGGAAACCAGTTCGAAAGTTGATGCCAAAACGATACCGGCGATTTCCGCCAAAAAGTGAGCCATGATTGAACGTGAGTTGTATTTAAAAAAGAGGGGGCGCAGTCGAAATGACCGCGCCCCCTCTGCCGTTTGAAAGGGTTATTTGCCCAACTCTTTTTTGAATTCCTCTGTCAGTGCGGGCACATATTTGAATAAATCGCCGACGATGCCGTATTTGGCATATTTGAAAATCGGCGCTTCGGGGTCTTTGTTGATGGCAACGATGACCTTCGATGTTTTCATCCCCGCCAGATGCTGAATGGCGCCCGAAATACCGCAGGCGATATACAAATCGGGTTGGACGGTTTTGCCCGTTTGCCCGACCTGATGGCTGTACGGAATCCAGCCCGCGTCCACTGCGGCACGGCTGGCGCCGAGCGCACCGCCGAGCACATCTGCCAGCGCTTTGACGGTGGGGAACCCTTCCGGTCCGCCGACGCCGCGCCCGCCGGAAACGATGATGCTGGCATCGTTGAGTGAAACTTCGCCTTCGGCGACTTCAAAACCGGTGACAGCAGTTTTGGTTTCGGGCAGGGTGACGGAAACCGTTTCCACATCCCCGCTGCGAGCGGTGTCCGGTTCCAGCGCGGGAAAAACGCGCCGCCGCAGCGATGCCATCTGCGGTTTGGCGTCGCTGAATGTGATTTTGGCGATGAGGTTGCCAACCAGCACCGGGCGGGTGACAATCAGGCTGTCGCCGTCCAAATCCATATCGAGCGCGTCGCTGGCAAGCCCCACGCCGAGTTTCGCCGCGACAAACGGAGAAATTTCGCGCCCTTTATCGCTGGCGCCCATCAGCAAAATGTCGGGGGTGCGGGCGGAAGCCAGTTCTGCCAGTGCCGCGCCATAAGTTTCCAGCCGGTAGTCTTTCAGCGCGGGGTCATCCACCACCAGCGCGCTGTCTGCGCCGTAATGGAAAGCGGTTTGCGCCAGTTCGCTCACGCCGTCGCCCAGCACCACCGCGGTGACACTGCCGCCGGATTTATCTGCCAATTTGCGCGCCATCGCCAGCGTTTCCCACGAAATGCTGTCAGCCGCGCCATCTCGATGTTCAACAAGTGTCCAAATGTTTGCCATGATGCCCTCCTATATGACCTTTTCCGCCAGCAATTTTTGAACCAGAATTTTTGCCGCTTCTTCCGGTTCGCCCTCGATGAGTTCCAATTGCGTTTCTTGCGCGGGCGGCAGGGTCACTTGGGTCCACTGCACGTTGGAACCCGCCGCGCCGACTTCATCGGCGGAAAGCCCGAGGTCAGCCAAGCCCATTTCGGGAATTTTGGCTTTGGCGGCTTTGCGGATGCCCATAAAACTGGGGTAGCGCGGCTCACCGATTTCTTTCAGCACGGAAACGACAGCGGGCAAACTGCTGGTGACGGTTTCGCGCCCGCTGTCGATGGCGCGCACCACCGTGATGGTTTTGGCGTCGAAATCCACCGCTTCGATTTTGGCGACATAACCCAGATACGGAATGCCGAGCAGTGCGGCAACCTGCACCGCTGTTTGCGCGGTATCGCCGTCAATGGCAGATTTTCCCGCCAGAATAATGTCATAATCGCCCTGTTGCCGGATGGCGGCGGTCAAAATCCGCGCGGTGGCGAGACTGTCGCTGTTTTCAAACGCATCATCGGTGAGCAGTGTTGCGCCTTTGCAGCCCATCGCCAGCCCGGTTTTGATGGCTTCTGTGGATTCGGGTTTGCCCATGGTGAGCAGTACGGCTTCGCCGCCGTGGTCTTCTGCCAGCGCCAGCCCGGTTTCGATGGCATATTCGTCCCACGGGTTGACGATGCGGGGACCGCCCTCCGCCATCAATTTTAAACCATCCATCGAGGCGGAAAGTTGGGCGGTGTCGGGAGTTTGTTTCATCAAAACAATTGCTTTCAAGATGTCCTCCTTGATACACCTGATTGTTTATGGTTTCACATTTATATTGAACCCAGTTTAGCACCGGGGTGTTCCGATAGTGTTCCGAAATGGTTGTTCAAGGTTTCAGGTTTCAAGTTCAAAGTTATCGCACAACACGCAATACGAAATACGCAACACGTTTCATAAATAACCAATCACCAATCACCAATCTCGCCATTCGTCACTCGCTACTCGTCATTCGCTATTCGGTATATGGCGGCAATTCCCGGCGGAGGGGTTTGTCCACTTTAAAACCGAGTGCGTATTGCGCTTGCAGCAGTTGGTGAATTTGAGTCGTGCCTTCGTAAATGACGGCGGCTTTGCTGTTGCGCAAATGCCGCTCGACATCGTATTCGCTGGAATAGCCATACGCGCCGTGAACCTGCACCGCGTCGCTGGCACTGGCGAACGCCGCTTCGGTGCAGTACATTTTTGCCAGCGATGTCTCGCGGGTGTTGCGGATGCCCATATTTTTCATCCAGCCCACTCTTTGCCACAGTAATGTGCCAATGTCGAGCCGCTGCGAGATGTTGGCAATCAGTTGCTGCACCAACTGGTGCTGGGCAATCGGCTTGCCGAACGTTTCGCGCTGGTGGGCATACGCCACCGACGCTTCCAGACACGCCCGCATAATGCCCGTCGCGCCCGCCGCCACCGTGTACCGCGCATTATCCAAACACGACATGGCAATTTTGAACCCTTCCCCCGGTTCACCGAGCATATTTTCGGCGGGAACTTCGCAATTGTCCATCCGCACCCAGCCGGTATTGCTCGTCCACACGCCCATTTTCCCTTCGATGGTTCCCGTTTGGATGCCCGGAAAATCGCGTTCCACAATAAATGCCGAAATACCGCGATGCCGTTTTTCGGGGTCGGTTTTGGCGAAAATCAGAAAATGGTCGGCGATGTCTGCCAGCGTAATCCACATTTTCTCGCCGGTGAGCAGATAGGTATCGCCGACTTTTTTGGCGCGCGTGCTGAGTGCCGCCACATCCGACCCCGCGCCCGGTTCGGTCAGCCCGAAGCACGCTATTTTCTCGCCTTTCGCCTGCGGAACCAGATACTTCTGCTTTTGTGTCTCGGTTCCCCATTGGAAAATTCCCAGCGAATTGAGCGCGGTATGCACGGCAATCGTCTCTCGTACCGATGCGTCTGCCCATTCCATCGCCTCCGAAACGATGCCCAGCGAAATATAATCGAAACCCGCGCCGCCGTATTTTTCCGGCAGGCACACGCCCAGCAGACCCATCTCCGCCATTTCCGGCAGCAACTCGCGCGGAAATTTGTGCAGCGGGTCATACGCTCGAATCAGCGGGCGCACCCGCTCGGCTGCGAAATCTCGCGCCGCCTTTTGCAGCATTTTGTGTTCTTCCGTCAGTGAGAAGTCCATAATTTTGTCCTTTGTCATAGGTCATTTGTCATTGGCTGACAATTGCAGCCTATTATACTTGTATCCACCGGCAGGGGAAAAATCTCAACAACGATTCGACGAATGACGATGGACAAATGACAAATGACCAACCTGTGCTATAATTCTGACCATGAATGCAACCCGATGGACAACCCGCGCGCTGGCGCTGCTGGCGGCAATTTTGCTGACCGCCTGCGCTGCCGCCGCGCCGACTACCCCCACCCCCGACCCGCTGACGGCGGCGGAGGCGCATATCGCCCGCCGCCGTCAGCGGGTCGGGGGTGGGGGT
>JALVZI010000128.1 GCA_027022125.1 Anaerolineae bacterium
TTTGAGATGTAGGGGCGACCCTTGTGGTCACCCGGAACAGAGCAGCCACAAGGGACCGTCTCTGCTGCCCCTACTTTTGTAACAAATGGCAATGTCAACCATAGAAATTGATTCATACCAACCCACAGACAAAACACAGATTATCGAGATAATCAACCGTGTGTGCCATCGTGTGCCGTGGATGACTCCCCGCTATATTCCTACTCCGGCGTGGGAGTATGTACTGAACCAGCAAGCGCCAATGCACCATTTGCTGCTTGTTGCTCGCAGTGATACACGGCTTGTTGGGTGGAGCCGGTTATTTCCCACCGACGTTGCCACGGTGGTAGAACTGGGTATCGGCGTGTTGCCTGACTATTGGCAACAGGGGATTGGCACGATGTTAATGGAGCGTACCATCGCCCGGGCGCGCGCGAACGGTGTCACTAAAATTGTGCTGACAACCCATCATCGTAATGCACCGGCGCACAAATTATTTGCCCGGTTCGGATTTTCGCTCACGGCGCGGCGTGAATCGTATTGGTGTATGGAAGCAGCCATCGTTTGATGAGTGAAAGATTGAATATCAATCTATGCGGCGGGTTCAACATATTGCGCCACAAATATAATGCCACGCCATCATTTCAATAGAGAGTCTTATGATTTCAAGAATGAAAGATTTTTTTCAACAAAAGGTAATGAGTATCGGTAGATGGTGGAAACGATACTGGTTACTGGCAATACCGGGGATTATCGCTTTTTCTTTGGTTGTATGTTGGGTTTTGGTAAATACTGCCGGCACCGTCAATGATGAGAAGCAAATAGTGGAAGTGAAACCCGGTAAACCCGGCGAACAATTGGTCGTCAGTTATCCGGCAAAAGTGTTGTACAATGCGCCGCCGCGTGCCGTAAAAATTACCTATATTTCCCCTATGACCCACTCAACAACACTTACCGTTACCATTTCGCACGCCTTTATTGTGTCTGGTACGGTCGGTGTACCAACCGGGGAAAATGGTGATTTAAGATTTACTTTCCCAATAACTACAGCCACAACGGCAAACAATTATTCACTGCTAATTGCCAACGCACACACAATTTCTGGTACGTGGGTATTATGGAAACCATCCCCTACGCAAACGATAGTTGTTCAACCAGGTAGCAGATTCACATTACCGGTTACCGCTGTAATTGAAGTGGAAACCGCCAAAAAATATGTTTGGCGCAAGTTTCTCACACAGACGGTCAACGAAAAAACGCCGCTAGCGATTGCCATCTTCGCATTGGTATCATGGGTCATTTACTTGTTTCGAGACTATCGTGAAAAACAAGTGCAGGAACGAGATGAAGCCGAAGAATTATTCGAAGCAGCAAAATCTTCTTTAGAGAAGGCGGAACTGGTTAAGGCATATGCTCAATTTAATCGTCTGAAGTCATCCGGGCTGGTAACATATGTTGCTAAAGATGATATGGCATATTTGCGTAGTCTCTTCAAGATGACAGAGGAAGGTATTTCGGTAGAAACGGTTCGTTCCACCCGTTGGATACCGGCAGTTGCCGGTTTGTTGGTAGCACTCTACCACAATAAAACCATCAAGAACACAGTTGATTACTTTTTAGCAGTACGGTTTATCAACAAACAACTTGCATTCAAAGATATTAATATTAATGTTGATATTCGTGAAGAGTTAAACAACATTCTACAAGCATTGCCAACTGCGTTTGAGGAGACACGCGCGAAAGCTGACAAAAAGGAAGAATTGCGTACCGAACCCACCGTGCAATTACCGTGGCGACCGGCGCGCGAAAAACCGAAAGATATTTTCACTGAGATATCTGATACCAAAATAGTTGATTCTTTCAGCAGGTTCTTTCAACCCGCTGCCGAGCAAGATTTAGACGTGCTATTCGGCAATGTCAGTGGCTTTTGGAGTGGGCATCCTCTATACCAACGACTAACAAATAACATCCACTTGCCTCAAGTTATTGTCGGTGCGCGCGGCAGTGGTAAAACTGCGTTTGCCAAAGCGTTACTAGAGATTGGTTCGCCGGAAGGTGAAACGCTCAACGTTTTTCCCGTTTACGTGCGTCTATCAAAAAGTAGCACTTCCAATTTAAGACAGTTGGTCAGAAGAAAGTTTGCACAACAAGTGTGGCGCTATTTTTTGGTAATACCGGAAGCGCTAGCGGGTATCACGGTTACCGGTAGAGAGATATTGGCAATGTTGATATGCACCGATAACAATTATGGTAGATTCGCTATTGCGGAGATTTCTGGCAGAATTGAGAAAATAAGTCTGAACCGTACCACTGATGAGAAAGAGATTTTTCGCCGTTCGGCATTAGAAGCATTACGCGATAGTTTAGAGCAGCAACAAAAACGAGCACAATATCTCACCGATGACGAATGGTTAAATGCCGCTTCGTTCTTTATTACCCAGCAGCAATTTAAAACCGGCTTGATTGCCCTTGACCTCGATGAGGCGGATGAGTATATATTACATCTATTATACCGCTGGCTGGATTATAACTTAACCGGCAAATTGTTTTTGTCTCAAGCAAACCCGATGTGGTATGCTCGCCATAATATCTTATCTTTAATTTGGACACCGAAACAACTAAGAGATATGATAGACTGGCGTATGACAAGCATCAGCCAATCTACCGGTCAAAGAAGCGAACTCATACTCAGCACATATTTTCAGGAATCTATCTACGAAGCATTCCGGCGTAAAGCTGAACAAGGTACTAATCCGCGACAATGGGCAATAGTGTGGCAAGCACTCGTGAACACCCATCTGCAATACAATCCCAATACTGCCATCTTTACGCAAGCAGATATTGATCGTATTTAAGGATATATCGTGAACACTCACTGGGATGACCGGCTTTTTGCCACAACCGAAGAACGTACCCCCCAAGATAACGAGCATTGGTGGCAAACCTGCTACTTGCCCCCTGTTGCCGAGGTTACATTTCGCGGCGTAGAGCGGTCGGTAATTGCGTATGGTGTGCCAGGCAGCGGCAAAACCACCTTGTTACAATCTTTTGAACACACTGAAAACGGACAATACCTGTTTATACATTACCCGCCTTCTTACTGGCCCGGCGAAGTCCACGCTTGGGTAACCGGCTATGGGCATTTAGGGCAAATTATGGCGCGTGCAACCTTAGCCGTCAAAGAACATCTATCCCGACATCCCGAAAAATTGAATAACTTATCAGACATCAATCAAGAATTTTTGCGCTGGTTGATTGAAAAATACAATGGGAGACGAGCTATATTGCGCTGGGCAGACGCTATGGGTTTTACATCGTTATTGAAACTGCTCAAGCAACCATTTACGGATATTTATCCGACGGTAACTCAATTGCCCGATATTCAGGGACAAATTGAAGAGTTGATTACCTTGAGTCGTCGCTTGGGATTTGCCAAAGGAGTTGCGGTGTTGATTGATATACACCACTTTGATATTGACAGCAAAGAACAACGTGAAAAACTAACAAGCCTTTTCAGTTGGTTGACGCCGTTGCATTTTACCGGTTTTGTGATGAAAGTTGTTATGCCCGATAGTATCGTAAAACAAACAAATCTCATAAACGCTACCAGACGGCGTATCACATTTGTGCCGATAAAATGGTCAGATGAACATTGCCGGCAATTGGAATCTAAATACATACAAAGCGCCAGTGACGGTCAACTGAAAAATCTCACCGATATGGCTACCGATAACGTAGTCACTCAATTAAAAACAACCTTGTTGCCGTATCATAAAGGTTTAACACCGCGAGGTAGCCTGAATTTAATACAGGTATTATGGCAACAGTATGCCAAAACAGGTACATTACTCGATGCAACTCATTACGAAACATTACTGCACACCTATTTCAGTCGGTATATACCACTGATGATTGATACTGCGCATAAAGGCGTTTGGTTGGGGCAAAAATTCATTGCGCTAGATGAACGTCCGTATGCAATATTAGAGACATTGTGGCGGTTTAAAGAATCTGATGACGATGCTTATTATGCGCTTATGGGTATTGCCGGCAAAGCGGGCAATCTAAATACCCTTGTGAGTCGTTTGCGCCACCAAATCGAGCCGCTGCCCCGCCAACCCATTTATATCCGCAATACCCGTAGTCGGGGATATTGGCTGGAAAACTACGCAGAATTACCTCACTGATGCTACGCAGTGTGAGTGCTGACAAACATTTACCGGGTTACGAAAGATTATATATCGGGTCGAAAGCAAAAACGTAGGGGCACGCTGCAGCGTGCCCTATGAAGCGAGAAAATCGGGGAAATAACGCCAAAATCGGTAGGGACGGCTCGCGAGCCGCCCCTACCATCGCTACTGTATTTCGGCTTGCCGGGGGGAATCAAATCCTCGGCTGCGTAACATGAGTTACCTCAATAAATCACCTTACACAGTTTAGGACTTACGCAGGCGGAAGATTTCAGCCACGAATTTCCACAGATTACACGAATTAAAAATTGTAACTGCACCGGGTGTGATTGTATTTTGAATAATCGTCACCGTAGGGGCTGAACGGCGCTTCACCCCCCTACTTGTGTAAGATAGCTGTAAGCCTCAAGAGATATACCCGAAAGATATACAACAGATAAGAAGGGTATAAATAGGTTTATGTGGTATAATGCAATTAAGTTACCATAAAAGTAGAGTGTTCACTCTCATATATCTATACATAGTAGTACCCATCCTAATCAGCAGCAACTAGTTCCTTAAATAAGAAGGCATTATGTAATGGAGAATCAGCGACAGATATACTTATTGAAAACACTGGAACTATCTCACGACCCTTTTGCTTCGCCGGTAGCAGAACAAGAAATAAATAAAGGCGATAAAAACCAAAGACCTTATTTTTTTTCTTATTTTGTTGATAACTCGGGATGCGAAAAACCCATTTGGCAAACACTTCGAGAGCAACGAAACGGTTTCATTTTTGGCGAACCCGGGCTTGGAAAAACCACCTTACGGCTAATTTTAGCCGATGAATATCGCGCCACCGACGACCGAACACTTGTTGTTACCTACAATTTGGGAGATGAGATTTCTACCCCCTATACACTAGACGACCATCGCAAAAAAATAACCGTCGAATTGGCAATAGATTTTTTCATCCAAATTATCGAACGCTTGGATGAAATGGAATCATTCCCCACCGAGAAACAAATTAGTGCTTTGCAAAGACAACTGTCACTCATTTGGCACAGCACCACAATTCGTTATGTCATACGCCATCTTATGCCCCGTGTCACATCATCTACCCCTTATGGTATTGCCTCAGTATGGCGATTTTTGAACCGCCCGCCGGTACGTTATATCACCCCTTCAAACAGAATTAAACGGATTTTGCAGTATTGTTCCGATGATGCCATAGAGGTTATAAAACCGGCAGCCACCCCCCAAGCCTTAATGGCAGAAGGGCTGGCTGCTGCTAAACTGTGGGGCTTCGACCGGGTGGCGGTACTGGTTGACGGTGTTGACGCCCACTTCCGTTCTGTGCAACAAATGTACAACCTCATTAAGCCATTGCTGGAAAATATCTCGTTATGGCAACGCAAACACCTCTTTTTCTATTTTTTTCTTCCTCAGGAATTGGAACCGCAACTACCCCCGAAAAAACAGAATCAAACCTTGACATATCCGCCATTCTATTACACAATAAAGTGGAACTCTAACACACTAGCCCAATTGATAAAACAGCGATTTAAAGCCGCCGGCAGTCGGCTTTACGGTTTTAATGATATTGCCGCCCCAGAGTGGAACGGGCAGCTGGAGCAAAAGATTATCACAGCAGCAAATGGCTCTCCGAGCAAGCTGCTTGAGGTCGCCAGTGCTTTAATTGATGCCCATGCCAGTCGTGCACCGGAACGTTTACTGCTCACCGGCGACGATTGGGACGCTATGGAAGAGTATATCGCACCTTTTTCAACATTAGAGCCTGATACCCCTCTTCCTATGCCATCCCACTATCCCCCCTAGTCGTGCTAACAGCGAGAAACACGGCTTGGGGTGTGCCACTTTCTCGCCTTTAGATTGCGACAGGGAGACAATCTATGCCACCAGAAGCGTATAAATCGAACCTTTTTATCAATGAACGCCAATCTGTCATACAAGATTTACGCGAATGGGTTGGTGATGATACCGATGTGAAGCGGTTGCGATTAATTGTTGCCCCGCCCGATTATGGCAAAACCTGGCTATTGCATAAGCTGAAAGATGACCTGCAAACCACCGGAGTTGCTGTTCTGTTGCTATCTGCACAAGATTTAACCGCTAATCCAACTGAGAAACTTAAAGATGCCATTGCCAAGAATATCCCGCATATTACACCGATACAAAACGAGGCTTCTCTTGAATCTATATTGAAGCAATTGCATATAGACCTACATCCCGATCGCCGTTTTGTCGTTTTAGTGGACGGGTTGAACGAACCGGCAATCGAAATACAGAAAATCATTCAGAAAAACCTGCTTGAACCGTTGTTACGTTACCCTAAAAATTCAAAAATAATTATCACCACCCGTGATGATTATTCTTTAAGCAGCGCCCTCTTACGCCGCCGCGAAGGCGACCGCATTCCTTTGAACCTTTTTTCGCCGGATAGCGGATGGAAACAATTACAAAAGCGCGCAAAATACGGAAACGATGATGACCGGGTTAGACTGCCGGATGATTTTGTGGAACAAGTGCAACCGTATGATTTATCGATTCCCGGTTTGAACACTTGCTTGTTCGAAAAACTTCGCCAAAAACAAGAAAGCGCACAACCGGCAGCATTTAATACGGCTGATTTTGAGGACTGCATCCGGCAGGCATTACAAGTTTCTAATACCATCTTACGGCACGACATCAATGAATTATTGGCAGATATGCAAACATTGGTCAAAGCAAGACTGTTTGAGTGGACACTGGAAAAATTTAGTGCAACCTGCAAATATGACCGCCAAAATACCATTCACCACCGGAATGATTTAATAGTGCTAGGGGTGGTGGATCACATTTCCACCGACAGATGGAAATTTGACCTTGGTTGGTATAAATTCATCCAACGCACACTGTAAGGAGATAGGTAAATGATAATCCCTGACTTGGCAGGCATTAAAAAAACCACCAAACTCATCAATCGCAAAACCGAACGAGACACCATCAAAAAAGCCATATTTGCAGATGGCAACGAGCTTCGTGTGGTGATTATCTCTGGCGCAGGGGGGTTGGGTAAAACACGCCTGCTGGAAGAAGTTTCGTGGTTATTGGGGAACCCAAATATCTTCCCCGGGCGAGAAAGACCCTCTGCCACAGAACGCTGGTTACCGCCACAACCGGCTGTTATCTCAGACATTCTGGACTTTACCGACACTCGCTTACACACCTTCAACTATTTTCTAGAACAACTAAATCGCACTCTCGATTCGTCGGATGAGGTACCATTTCTCGACTACCAATCGGCAATTCGACTCTATAAACGGAAAATCAAAGACCAAGCAGACTTTTTCACCATCAAGCAAGCAGCCGAAGACGCCGAAAAAATCTTCTTCAAAAATTACAACGACATTGCCGAAAAAACTCGTTTGGTGTGGGCACTGGATACCACCGAACAGCTCACCTTTGGTGGCACACCTTGGATTCAAGACCTATTGCAATCCAGCGACTTGATGTTTAGTACCCAGCAGCGCCTGTTGGATATATTGAAGAAAAATGAGTTGCGCAATACCACCATCATATTAGTCGGGCGCCCCGAGACCAAATCTACCACCGGTGTCAAAAAAGGCAACATATTTTTCGATGCAGTGAGAGAGACTACCACCGAAAGAAGTATTCCCCTGTTTACCGTTGAGCTAAAGCCATTCAGCGCGGAAGATGTCCAATCTTACTTTGAAGCCTTGCGTGATGATAACCCGCATATTGACAAATACCTGGAAATAAACGAAAACACATCCCAAATTTTCTATGCCTATACAACCGGTCGCCCGATTTGCTTGGCGATGGCGCTGGATGCGATGATTGAAGGCAAACAAATTCCCGAACCGTTATTGGAAGATTCTTTGGAAGAAGCCGAACAGCGCATAAAGCAAGAAGGGCAGTCAAATGTTCTATTTGGCATTGAACAAACTTTTTTGAATATGATATTTGCCGCCCGAGATTCTTTAAAGGCGGAAATATTGGTTACTTTGGCACGCGCGCGCAAAGGGTTAACCGCCGAACAATTGGAATTTATTTTTACCAAAAAACCGAATGAGACCGTTGCCGAATGGGCAGCACGCGCCGAAGATAACGACCGTAAAGAAACGCGGCGTGAAATTGATGCATTACTGGATGAACACAATCCTGATTCACTGTGGGCATTAACACTGGTAAAGAAAATTCCCTTGAACCGTATTGTGTTGCAAGATGAATTTTACAGCATTTTTGATAAACACATAGCTGCGGAAAAAGCAGATATTGAAACCGAAAAAGAGGCTCGCAAACAACTGTACGAACTATTAGTAGCATATGACGAAGATTATATTGCCCGAAAACAGCAGCGCCTGCGAATATTACGCAAAGAGGATTTAGATTCATTACACCAAGAATCACCGGCACGGGCATTACGAATGAAATTCCGTCCGTTGAGCGAGTATGAAGAAGACGAACGCATTGCTTTGGAAGAAGAAATCTTCGAATACCAACTGGAACGCCTGCACTACTTATTTAGAATTGACCCCAGCAAGGCGGTCAATGATACTTTCTATAATTTGGTGGAACAGCGATGGCTAGCCGGTAATATTGAAGCCGATGTTCAATTGCAAATTGAGTTCTGGCGCTTGCTTGCCGATACCGGCATCCGCCCCTTCATTACAATGCAACAATGGCAAAGCACCGTACCCGACAGTACCCCGTGGCAAGTTCTGGAACGATATGCGATTCAAGACGAGATTGTCCGTTGGATAAAACGACTGTTTTTGCGCCGTGAATGGGAACGTGCCATTAATTTTGCCAATGCCGTAAACCGACAAATAAAGGACATGCAGGATAAAGCGTTACAATACACACTACTGCATACCTTTTCTCGTGGTGAACGCATTATTTGGCAAGAATTCGCCCGAATTGTATTAGCAGATAATATCGATGATTCCATTGCCAACCTAGAACAAGCCATCAAAGATATGGAACGGCTATTATCACAGGATGGAATCCCGGAAAAGAACGAATTTTCTTATTTGAATCATCCAATAGAACCTCGCTTAAAACGGGTCATTGGTATCGCTTACGACCATTTGGGTATAGGTTATGTCAGTCAAGGAAAGTACACAGAAGCGAGAGAAGCATACTCTAAATCGTTGTATTATTTACGTGATACAGGCTTGCGTGTTCAACAATCTGTAACCCGTAACAACCTGTCGCGGGTGCTGGCAGAATTGGGCTTAATACCACGCGCGGTGCGCGTTTGCCAAGATGCATTACAAATTCGACAAGACTTGGGAACAATTGCACCGGTTGCATACTCGCTAAACACACTGGCGCTTATTTACAATAGAGCGCGTCAACCTGAATATGTATGGTATCATGCGGCTCTGGCAATTATTTACTTCCGCCGGTTGGAAGACCCGCGCGGGCTGGGAATGTCTCTGTTGCAATTAGCAGAAGGGCTGCGCCACTTGGCTTTTTCCAATACACCACAGATCGATACACCGGAAGAATTACTAGATGCGGCAATTCAGGCTATCAGTGAGGCTGAAGATTTATTTCCTTCTGATAGTTCAGAAATTATCCGCCATATAGAAATAGAAATTGAAGCCGGATGTATTTATCGAGATTACATGTACTATCTAAAACAAGCGGGTAGATACCACAACCGTATTGAAATATACCGCGACCGTGCTATCGCTTTGTTGGAAGAGGCAGCTGAACTGGCACATAAAAGAAACTTTCATCATCTAGAAGTAGATGCCCGTGACGATTTGGCATGGACATATTACTTTGCGGGTAAACCAAAAAAAGCAGAAAAAGAAATCAACAAAATTCTAGGCGACCACACTTTAATACCACCCCGTTACGTTATTACTAAAACCCACTTGCCGGTGTCAGAAAGTGAGACACAAGTTCTGTTCCAATTGGGTAAACTCTACGCCTTGCTTGGCAAATTAAAGATGGATTATTTCATTACCCGTCGCGAAGAAATTACCATAGGTATTCCAAACAAAAAAGATAGACGAAAAAAGGTGGCAAGCGATGAAGCGGCACAACAATACTTGAAAGAAGCCGCAGAAGCCTTTGTGCTGGCGCTGGCATATCGTCGTTTGTATTCTGTTTGCGCCCCCGGTACAGCCATCACATTCAATTCTTTGTATGATTACTTGCGCAAATTCAACGTTTCTGAAATGAAAGACTTCTATAAATATCAAGATGAGGCACGAAAAAATTACCATATTGATAACATAACACCAAAAGATATGACCGATATAGCAGGCTTCCTTGAACAATCATTCGGCGATTTTTGGGAACGAACTTCAAACAAACGGTAACAATGCAATAAGATTTGTCACAAAACGTGCAGTGTTGAAGAATCTTTGAGGAACAAAAAATACAAAAACAAAGATTGCGCAATGGTAATTGCGGATGGCTATTTTACAAAACAAAGTTTACCTTTGCACCATTCAATTAAGGAAAACATATGAGTTCTCCAAAATATATTGTTTTAACCGCACAGAAAACACCAGAAACAGAATACGATTGTGCTTGCCCTGATATGCCGGTGACGTTGACGGCAACCCCCTCGAAGCACGAAGAGGATTGCGCTTGCCCCGATACACCACTCAAAATAACCACCGTCCCCATCTCTGCCACACCATCTACCCATTCCCCGTTGCGCCTTACCCCGCAACTGTACACCGATACGCTACCGCACGGTTACACGTTGGCTTTTAGCCCGTATTCACCCGCCGGACCATCAGTGTTGAACCGGGCTGCCTTTGCCAGATTGCAAGCGTTTCAAACGCCCCAACCACCCGTAGAAGCGGTAGATTTCACCTTGGCGGCGCAGAATCTGCTTGTGCCCGTTGATACACTCCCTGAGATGGCATGGGGGCGCGTTTCAACCCTAACCGCATGGCTGCATGTGACCAACGCTTGCAACTTGGATTGTCCATATTGTTATGTGCGAAAATCCACCGCCCATATGTCAGAGGCAACCGGAGAACAGGTACTCGACCGCATTTTCCGCTCGGCGGTGCAACACGGCTTTCAAACCGTCAAACTGAAATATGCCGGCGGCGAAGCCGCACTGCATTTCAACATGGTGCAGCATTTGCACCACTATGCCCAATCGTTGGCAACCCGCCACCACCTCGATTTGCAAGCGGTGGTACTCAGCAACGGCACTGTATGGATGCCACCGATGGCGCACTGGTTACGCGAAAATGGCGTCAAACTGATGATTTCGCTGGATGGCACGGGGGCGGCGCACGACGCTATGCGACCCACAGCAGGTGGCAAAGGCTCTTTTGCCCAAATTGAAAAAACTGTTGATACCGTGTTGCTGCCCGCCGGCATCCGTCCCGACATCTCCATTACCGTCAGTGGTAGCAATGCCGGTGCGGCTGCCGATGCCGTTGCGTGGGCAATTGAGCGAGACTTGCCGTTCAGCCTTAATTTTTACCGCGAAAATGCTCTGTCTGCCGACCGCCACATCTTGCAATTGGAAGAGGCGCGCATCATTGCCGGTATGCGTCACGCTTACCAAGTTATCGCCGCACAATTACCGACCCGCCCCTTTATGAACGGCTTGCTCGACCGCGCCCAAATGGACGCTCATACCCACACATGCGGCGTCGGGCAGAATTATGTGGTCTTTTCGCACAGTGGTGCGGTTCATCAATGCCAAATGCAACTGGCTAACGGTGTATCGTTGCCGGTGAACACAGACCTTTTGGCACAGGTAGAAAACGGGAAAATCCCCAAAATTAGCGTGGATGAAAAAGACGGTTGTCGAACTTGCTTGTGGCGCTACCGGTGTACGGGGGGATGTCCATTAGAAACATATCGCGCTACCGGACGGTACGATGTGAAAAGTCCGCATTGCAACATCTATACCGCTCTTTTCCCGGAAGTCCTTCGGTTAGAAGGGCTGCGGTTATTAAAGAAAGCAGGCGTGTTACCGGCGTGAGCGTTTCACGTTAGTTAAAGCAGTCAAACAAATAAAAAGTAGATGTAAGAGTGAGAGGTTATTGTTACCATCTCGCTCTTTTTTTATGGTTGTGCAGATATACGGTGTAAGTTAGAGATGGTAACATTGAAGCATAGATAAATCACAGCAAAACATTGGTAAAGGAGGTGCATATAGCACAAACACTTGTGAATATCAAACGTGTGTAATTTAAGGAGGTGTATTTACTGACAATAATCATCCAACCCTGTTACGGTGGGGGGAGTACCACTTGCTCCCTCCGCCGGGGACAATCCTTAGAAAGGAGGCTCAAATGATAATTATAATCATCATCGTTGCCATCCTGTTCGCACTGGCATCCGCCGCCAATTTGATAATCAAATAACAATTAGATAACCTAATTGGAGGTAAAAATGTCTTTTACAATCACCCTTACTATGCTTTTTGCAATGTTTGCCCTTGTTGTTACAGATGCCATAACAAAAGTATCCATTTTTCAACCACAGATTGTGCGCGAGGTAGTTATCTCGATTCATCTGGTGCGAACGCGCGCCATTTTACGCCCGAAATCTCTGCCACCGTAACCCTCTGTGTGGCTAAGTTAACAACTCACCTTACGCAATCTTGACAAGCAGGGCAACTACTGCATCATCCAATCTAAAAAGTAGGATTACTCTCTCTGTAACGGCTCATCTGAAAAAAAGGTTAATTTTTCACCACAGAGGCACAGAGACGCGGAGAATTTAAAAATTTTTGAGTTTCGGTTCTAATTTTCATCAAAAATTACGAATTCTGCTATATAGTCGGCTCTCAAACCTTATTTTTCTCTGTTTCTCTGCGCCTCTGTGGTTTAATTTTTTCACGGGCAATAACCCGACAATTAAGGTTGGACGATGCACT
>JALVZI010000129.1:0-3636 GCA_027022125.1 Anaerolineae bacterium
ATTCCACCCTGCGCGACGGCGACGAAGTGGCAATTTTCCCGCCCGTCAGCGGCGGCAGCGACAGCCAAAAATTCGCGCTGACCGACCAGCCCATCGCCCCCGATACGGTGACACAAATGGTAGTGCATCCCCATACCGGCGCAGTGGTCACATTCACCGGGGTGGTGCGCGACAACTCGGAGGGCAAATCGGTTTCGGCGCTGGAATATGAGGCGTATCCTGAAATGGCAATTGCCAAAATGAAACAGATTGCCGATGAAGTGCGCGAGAAATTCCCCGATATTGTGGATGTGGCGATGGTACAGCGCATCGGGCATTTGGATGTGGGCGATGTTGCCGTGGCAATTGCCGTTTCCAGCGGTCACCGGTACGATGGCTGTTTTGAGGCGTGCCAATACAGCATCGAACGGTTGAAAGAAATTGTGCCCGTCTGGAAAAAGGAATTCAGTCCCGACGGCGCAGAGTGGGTTGAGGGCGACCACAACCCCAGTTTGAAATAAAGCGGCTATCCAGGGAGAACGGGAAAAACGCCCTTCGATACACGCTTCGCTGCGCGAAGCGCTACTCAGGATGCGTTTTTCCCTGCCAATTTCATCCTGAGTAGCCCGTAGGGCGTATCGAAGGGTGAAAATCGGCAAAATACCGTTACACACTGCATAGTCACGAAATAAGTTTGGCATTTTCGGTTTTCGGTTTCCTGCCATGAGACCGAAAACCGAAAATACGGAGCTCCCCGCAGAGGCACAAAATGAATATCGAAACTGCACAACGCGATTTTGGCGTAACTTTCTCTGACTCCGAATTACTGCAAAGTGCGCTGACCCACCGTTCATACCTGAATGAAACCCCCAACCCCACCGTGCGCGATAACGAGCGGCTGGAATTTTTGGGCGACGCGGTGCTCGATTTCATCACCGGAGAATACTTGTATCACCATTTCCCCGATGTGAAAGAAGGCGAATTGACCAGTCTGCGCTCGGCGCTGGTGCGCACCGAAATGCTCGCCGATTTTGCCGGACGCATCAATTTGGGGGCGCACATTTTTATGGGCAAAGGGGAAGAAGAAACCGGCGGCAGAGAACGCCCCGCCATTTTGTGCGGCGCATTCGAGGCGCTGGTCGGCGCGCTCTATCTCGACCAGGGGCTGGACGCGGTGCGAAAACTCGTCACCCCGTTCATCGAAGCGGAAATCGGCACGATTTTGCGCACCAAAAGCCACCATGATGCCAAAAGCCGATTTCAGGAACTGGCGCAGAGTATCCACAAAATTACCCCGCATTATAAAACCATCGGCGAAGAGGGACCCGACCACAACAAAACGTTCACCGTTGCCGTGTATCTCGATGAAACGGAATACGGGCGCGGCAAAGGGTCGAACAAACAGCGTGCCGCACAAGCCGCCGCGCGCGTCGCTTTAGCCAAACTTCACGCCGAAGTTGAGGAAAGTTAACCGCAAATGCGACTGAAAACGCTCGAAATTCAAGGGTACAAATCGTTTGCCGTCAAATCGGTTTTTCATTTTGACGAAGGCATCACCGCCATTGTGGGACCGAACGGCAGCGGCAAATCTAACGTGTCCGACGCCATTCGCTGGGCGCTGGGCGAGCAGAGTTACAGCAATCTGCGCGGACAGCGCACCGCCGATATGATTTTCGCCGGTTCCAGCAACCGCGCGCGAATGGGTATGGCATCGGTGTCCATCGTGCTGGATAACAGCGACGGGTCGCTGCCGCTGGATTACAGCGAAGTGACCATCACCCGCCGGGCGTACCGTTCCGGCGAAAATGAATATCTGGTGAACAATAACCGCGTCCGGCTGAAAGATGTTGCCGCAATTTTGGCGCGGGGCGGGCTAGCGCGGCAAACATATACCTCCATCGGGCAGGGAACCATTGACCGGGCGCTCTCGCTGCGGGCGGAAGAACGCCGCCAACTTTTTGAAGAAGCCGCCGGTATCACCTACCATCGCCAGCGGCGCGCGCAGACACTTTCCAAATTGGATGAAACCCACGCCAACCTGCTGCGCGTCAACGATATTGCCAAAGAAATTGAACCCCGCCTGCGCCGGTTGGAAAAACAAGCCGCGCGGGTGGAAAAATATCACATCATCAGCCTGCATTTAAAAGGCTTGCTGAAAGTTTGGTACGGCTATCAGTGGCACACCAAACAAGAAGATTTGCGACTGGCGCAAATTCGCGCTACTGCCGCCGAACAGCGACTCGGCGAGCAGCGGCAGCAACTTGCCGAAATCGAAACCGCCATCAAATCGCTGCGGGCGCGCCAAACCGAAATCCGCGCGCAGTTGGGCAACTGGCACGCCGACAGCAGCCATTTGCACCGCCAAGCCGAAACGCTGCAGCGCGAATTGGCAGTCGGCGAAGAGCGGGCGCGTCAGTTGGCGGCACAGCGCGAAGAATTCATTTCCGAAGTGCAACTGCTGGAAGCGCAACTCGCCGAGCAGCAGAAAACGGTGCAGGCGACACAGCAAACGCTCGCCGAAATTAACACGGCATATCAAAATGCCGAAAATGAGTTGGCTGCCGCCAAAAAGAATTTAACCGCGCACGAACAGCAGCGGCAGACCGTCCGCCATCGCCAAAATGAAGCCCGCCGCACCGCCGAACGCGCCGCGCACACCATCACCGACCGGCAATCGCGGTTGGCACAACTGGCGGAACGCAAAACGGAACTGCAAGCGCAAAAAGAAACCCAGCAGCAAGCCATCGCCGCGCTGAACACCCAAAAAACCGAAGCGGAGCAAAAATTGCAGGCGGCGCAATCGCAACTGGCGGAAATTGATACCGCGCTCGCCGAACTCGACCGCCGCGAAACCGACCTCCGCCGGCAGATGGAAACCCTGCAAACGCAGGCAAAAACGCTGGCAGAAAATCTCTCCGAGCAGGAAAAGGCGCTGGCATCGCTGCAAGCCCGACAGGATTTGCTGGGCAAACTGCGCGGCGATATGTCCGGCTATTTTCAGGGCGTGAAAGCCGTGCTGCAGGAAAAATCGCTGCGCGGCATTCGCGGCACGGTAGCGCAACTGCTGCAAGTGCCCGCCGAACTGGAAACCGCGTTCGAGATGGCGCTGGGCGGCAAATTGCAGGATGTGGTGGTGGACAGTTGGGAAAACGCCGAAGCCGCCATCAACCATCTGAAAAAAACGCGCGCCGGACGCGCCACTTTTTTACCGCTCGACCGCATCCGCCCACCGAAACGGCTGAACGTGCCCAACGTTGACGGCGTCATCGGGCTGGCAGCAGATTTGGTTCAATTTGATGAAAAAAACCGCGCCGCCGCCGAAAGTATGCTCAACCGGCTGCTCATCACCCGCGACCTGCCCGCCGCGCGCCGTGCATTCGACAAATTGAGCGGGAATTTTCAAATTGCCACCCGCGGCGGCGAAATTGCCCGTTCCGGCGGCTCTATCACCGGTGGCGAAACGCGCCGCAAAGAGCAGGGCGGCATTTTGGCGCGCGAGCGCGAATGGCGCGAACTGCCGAAACAACTGGCAAAAGTAACCGCCGCCATCGAAAACCTGCGCCAGCAGATGGCAGAAAATACCGCCGCGCAGGAATCGCTTTCGGCACAGATGACAGACCTTTCCCGCCGCCGGGAGTCGCAATCGCAGCGGCAGCG
>JALVZI010000129.1:3646-4093 GCA_027022125.1 Anaerolineae bacterium
ATTCGGCAGGAAATTGCCGCGCACGAAAAGACGCTTTCGGATGCGGAAAACCAAATCCGCTGGCGAAATGATTTGCTGGCGCAAGCCGATGCGGAACTGGAAACCAACGCTCGCCGCGAAACCGATTTGCGCGCCGAAATGGAAAAACTGCAAGCCGAGCAATCGCAGGCGGAAGCCGAACTCGCCGCGCTGACGGAAGAGTTGGCGAGTCTCTCTGCCGAAACGCTGCAAGCCGCGCTGAATCGGGCGCAATCGCAGTTGGCGCTCATCGGCGAAAAACGGCAAAATCAGCAATCGCTGCTGAAAACATACCAAAAAACGCTGAACCAACTGCAATCGCAATTGCAAAACCGGCAATCGCGAATTGCCGCGCTGGCAGAACAGCGCGATGCGCTGCTTGCTCGGCTGGCGGCGCAACAGCAGGAACACGCCACACTGATGGAGTCC
>JALVZI010000130.1:0-9298 GCA_027022125.1 Anaerolineae bacterium
GCCAAACTGACGCTAAAATAGGCGATGGCGAAAATAACGGCAAACGCGCCGAAAATTACCGCCCATGCGGGATGGTTCGGAAAAATGCGCAGCCAGCCTTCGCTGAATGCGAAAATGTAAAATGCCACCGAAATTGCCTGAGCCAGATAAAAGGGCACGGTCACGCTGCCGCTCACTTCCAGCCCCAGCGATTGGGCGATGATGGAAAATGCGCCGCCCGCCCCCACGCGAATGTTGGTTGCCACCGAAGCGATGGACAATCCGGTTGCCAGTGTGATGACGTTTGCCAGCAGGATGATGAGCACCCCGCCGAGCAGTCCGGCGTTGCCCACCACCCAGCCCGTGCGCAGATACATCACCGCGCCGAGAATGGTCAGCACGGTGGGCAGAAAAACGCCGTCAATCGTGCCGAATTTTTTCTCGCCCGCATCGGAGCGGGCAAACGGGTTGCGTAAATTTTCGGTGATGGATTCAAATGCGGTCATTGGTGAGAGTCCTTTTTCGGTTGTTCGTCCAACACCGCACGCACTTTTTTCGCCAATGAATGCGCCGAGAACGGCTTTTGCAAATATTCAACGGTTTGGGTCAATGCCCCCCGATTGCCCAGTAAATCATCGGCATAACCAGACATAAACAGCACGGGCACGTCAGACAGATATTGGCGTGCTGCTTCTACCAGCGTGGGACCATCCATTTCCGGCATAATCACATCTGTTATCAGCAGGTCAAGCCCCGGCAACTTTTCAGACAACAATCGCAGGGCATGGTCACCATTTTCTGCTTCAAAGACGGTGTACCCCAACCCCCGCAGCGAATCAACGGCAAAGGCGCGCACTTGCGGGTCGTCTTCCACCAGCAAGATGGTCTCCGTGCCAGAAAGATCTATTTTTTCTGCGGGATTGTGTAATGTATCCGTTGCCATATCGCTATTTTTGGCGAGGGGCCAGAGAATTTTAAAAGTTGTACCCTTCCCTTTTTCGCTGTAAACATAAATATTGCCGTTATTCTGTTTTACGATACCATACACGGTCGCCAGCCCTAACCCTGTGCCATGTCCTTTCGGTTTGGTGGTAAAAAACGGTTCGAAGATTTTTTCTCGCGTCTCTTCATCCATTCCAACGCCGGTATCATTCACGCAGAGGCAAATGTATTTTCCCAAACTGCTATCGGGGTACATGGTTGAAAACGGTTCATCCAATTCGATGGTATCGGTTTGGATGGTAATTTTTTTTCCGCGCGAAATATCGTATTGTTCATAGATTGCGTCGCGGGCATTAACCACCAAATTGACCAAAATCTGTTCAAGTTGGTGCGGGTCGGCGTTGATGGGGGGCAATTTGGGGGCGAGTTTCGTTTCGATGACAATATCTTCTCGAATGAGGTGGCGCAGCATGTCGAGCAAATTGCGAATGTGTCGGTTTATTTCTACTGTTTGCGGGCGATAAATTTGCTTGCGGCTAAACGCCAGCAACTGCCCCGTCAATTTGGCGGCTCGCTGCCCCGCCGAGAGAATTCCTTCCAAATTGACGCGAACAGAATGGTCGTTCGGCAATTTCATCAAACCCAGTTCTGCCTGCCCGTTGATGGCGGTGAGCAGATTGTTAAAATCGTGCGCAATGCCCCCCGCCAGCGTGCCGATGGATTCCATTTTTTGCGCCTGCTGCAATCGGGCTTCGCTTTCTTGCAGCGCGGCTTCTGCCTTTTTCCGCGCGGTGATGTCAATTTTGGCACAAATACCCTTCTCCACTTTTCCGGCGGCATTAAAAATGGGGTATTCATTTGCCAGCACCACCACCTGATGACCATCGGCGCAAATGTCTTCGTACTCTTCATTCCGCATAACTTCACCGCGAAAAACCAAAACGATGCCTTTTTTGGTGCGCTCCACATTTTCCGGGCTAACCATCAACTCAAACATTGTTTTGCCCACGGCTTCTTCCGCCGACCAACCGTAAATTTGTTCAGCAGTTTTGTTCCAATCCAAAATGCGTCCATCGCGGTCAAATGTCCAAACTGCAACCGGGGCAGTTTCAAACAGTGTCCGAAACCGTGCTTCGCTTTCTTTCAGCGCGAATTCGGCTTGTTTTTGCGCAGTTACATCTTCATACACCGCCACAATTTCACCAGAGGGAAGTTTATACACATAATTGTTTCGCCAACGCGGTAGTTTATTCTGTTCACAAAAATTCAGCAAGAATTTTTCCGGTTTGCCGGTTTGCCATACCCGCCGAATGACATCCATCAACCCGTGGGTTTCCACTTCTGGGAAAACCACTCGCACCGATTTTCCAATCACGTTTCGGCGGTCAATCCGCCCGATGCGTTCTCCAGCGGCGTTAAAATCCACAATGATGAAATCTTGCCCGTCATCTATGGCTTGGTACACTGCAACACCATTGTTCATATTCTCAAACAATTGTTTAAACCGCTCATTGCTCAGTTGCAGAGCACGGTGGATTTGTGCATTTTTCAGGGCAATCGCGGCGTATCGTCCAAAAACTTCTGCCAACCACAAATCGTTATCTGTAAACCGCTCACCCGTGCGGTTTATGGTCATTGCGCCCAAAACAATATCGTCCGCAATTAGCGGGACGCTTAACACACTTTCATTTTCATAAACAGTTGTTCCGGGAACTTGAAATCTGTCTTCAATCAAAAAAGCATCATTGAAAATTAAACTCCGTTTTGCCTTTATCGCCTTTCCGGTCAAACTATTGTCAATGTTAATTGACACACTCATCATTTCATCTTTGAAATCAGGGTCTTTTACCATATGAGGAATCAATGTTTTGCCATCTTTTTTCAACATAAAAATGGTGCAACCAAACGCCCGCAGTATTTTCACCACGCCGTCTGCAATTTGCTCAAGAACTTCATTCACATCCAAACTGGTGGTTAAGTTTTGACTCAAATCAACCAGATATTCCAACGCTTGCACGCGCTGCAACGTGGTTTCATGGGTAGACTGTGCGTTTTGTTCACCGGCAGACATAACCCCTCCATACTATATTGGAAGAACCTATTTTTATTGAACTGGTTGAAACTTTTTGTGTGACTGAATTTCAGCCACGAATTTCCACAAATTTCACGGATTTTTAATGTCATTCCGGAATTTCCCACAGGGAAATATCCGGAATCCATAGCGAAACATCGTGGATTCCCGCGAAAGCGGGAATGACATCATAAAAATTACCGATGATTTTTGTAATTTTGACACACTTTTCAAAAGTTTCATTTAGTTCATTGTAAACGATTCTGCTGTTAGTGACAATAATTACCGGACGTTAATACCCATCTAACATAACTTTAACGTGATTCTAACTGAATTCGGATACCATAAGAGCGGTGCAGAAAACTTTTTGTGCGTTCTGCACAAATTCACTTGAAATCAGGGGGTTCTCATGAATCTGAATAAATATACCGAAAAATCTCAAGAAGCCATTTTGATGGCACAAAAATTGGCGGAAGATTTTAGCGCGAGCGAAATTCTGCCGGAGCATTTGCTACTGGCGCTGTTGCAGCAAGAGGGCGGTATTGTGCCGCAACTCGCCCGCCGATTGGGGCTTAACCCCGAAAGTTGGGCGGCAAGCCTGCACACCGATTTGGCGAGCCGCGCCAAAGTGTATGGCGGCAGTCAACCGGGCGTGGGGCAGGCGCTGCACACCGTGCTCCGTATGGCAGAAGACGCCGCTGAAAAAATGAAAGATGAATATGTCAGTGTGGAGCATCTGTTTTTGGCACTGGCAGCCACCATCAAAGATTTTCCCGTTGACCATAACGCCATTTTGCAGGCATTGGCGCAAGTGCGCGGCAGTCAGCGCGTAACCAGCCAAAATCCCGAAACCACCTACGAGGCATTGGGAAAATACGGGAGCGACCTGACCGATTTGGCGCGCAAAGGCAAAATAGACCCCGTCATCGGGCGGGATGAAGAGATTCGGCGAGTGGTGCAGGTACTCAGCCGCCGCACCAAAAATAATCCGGTGCTCATCGGCGAGCCGGGCGTGGGTAAAACCGCCATCGTCGAAGGGCTGGCACAGCGAATTGTGCGCGGCGATGTGCCGGAAGGGCTGAAAAACAAAACCATTTTCGCACTGGATATGGGTTCGCTGATTGCGGGCGCAAAATTCCGCGGCGAATTTGAGGAACGCCTGAAAGCCGTGCTGAAAGAAATTGCCGAAAGCGAGGGGCAAATTATTCTGTTCATCGATGAATTGCACACCGTGGTCGGTGCGGGCGCGGCAGAGGGCGCGATGGACGCGGGTAACATGCTCAAACCGATGCTGGCTCGCGGCGAACTGCATACCATCGGCGCGACAACGCTGGACGAATACCGCAAATATGTGGAAAAAGACGCCGCACTGGAACGCCGCTTCCAACCGGTGCTGGTGGATGAACCGTCGGTGGAAGATACCATCAGCATTTTGCGCGGTCTGAAAGAAAAATACGAAGTCCATCACGGCGTGCGGATTCAGGACAGCGCGGTCATCGCCGCGGCAACGATGAGCCATCGCTATATCAGCGACCGCTTTTTGCCCGATAAAGCGATTGACCTGATTGACGAAGCCGCCAGCCGCCTGCGCACGGAAATCGACAGCAAACCGACCGAGTTGGACAAAATCGACCGCGCCATCATGCAGTTGGAAATTGAGCGCGAGGCGCTGAAAAAAGAAAAAGACGCCGCCAGCAAAGAGCGGCTCAAAAAACTGGAAAAAGAACTGGCTGACCTGAAAGAGCAGTCGAAAGAACTGACCGCGCGCTGGCAAAACGAAAAAGAGGTCATCCAAACCCTGCGCACCATCAAAGAACAAATTGACGCCACCCGCATCGAAATTGAACGCGCCGAGCGGCATCAGGATTTGGAAACCGCCGCCCGCCTGCGCTACGGCACGCTGCGCGAACTGGAAGAGAAACTCGCCGCGCAAGAAGAAAAACTGCGCGAAATGCAGGAACGCGGCTCATTGCTGAAAGAGGAAGTGGACGCAGAAGACATCGCCGATATTGTGTCGCGCTGGACGGGCATTCCGGTGAGCAAGTTGCTGGAAGGCGAAAAAGAGAAACTGCTGAAAATGGAAGAGCGTCTGCACCGGCGAGTGGTTGGGCAGGATGAAGCCATCCAAGCCGTGGCGAATGCCGTGCGCCGCAGTCGCGCCGGACTGAACGACCCCAATCGCCCCATCGGCTCGTTCATCTTTTTGGGTCCGACGGGCGTCGGCAAAACGGAACTCGCCCGCGCGCTGGCGGAATTTTTGTTCGACGATGAGCAGGCGATGATTCGCATTGATATGAGCGAATATCAGGAACGGCACACCGTCAGCCGGTTGGTCGGCGCGCCGCCGGGCTATGTGGGGTACGATGAAGGCGGTCAGCTGACCGAAGCCGTGCGCCGCAAGCCGTACAGCGTGGTGCTGTTCGACGAAATTGAAAAGGCGCACCCGGAAGTGTTCAACGTGCTGCTGCAACTGCTGGATGACGGTCGTTTGACCGACAGCCATGGACGCACGGTGAGTTTCAAAAATGTGGTGGTCATTATGACCAGCAACATCGGCAGCCACTTGATTCAGGAATTGGGCGCGGAAGCGGCAAAATCGCAGGTGCTATCGCTGCTGCACAAAGAATTCCGTCCCGAGTTTTTGAACCGGATTGACGAAATTATCGTTTTCCACAGCCTGAGCAAAGAAGACCTGCGCCGTATTGTGGACATCCAACTGGAACACCTGCGCGGATTGCTGGCAGAACGCAATATGACGCTGGAACTGACCGATGCCGCGAAAAATTATCTGGCAGAGGTTGGTTTCGACCCGACATTCGGCGCTCGACCGTTGAAACGCGCCATCCAGCGTTACCTGCAAGACCCGCTGGCGATGAAAATTCTCTCCGGCGAGTTTATGGACGGCGACACCATCCGTGTGGACGCCAACGGCGACGGGCTGACCTTCCATGTGGATATTCCGGTTGTTGAAGGGGAAGTTGTGGCGTAACTCTCGTAGGGGCGGCTCGCGAGCCGCCCCTACTTTTTGCCTGCATTTTTTACGATGCCTTTACCCACCCCGCTGCGAATTTGTGATACACTGAATACAGAATTTGTTTCGAGGTGAAGTATGGGCATTTCAAGTGTATCTGGCGCAAGTATGCAAAATTCAATGGCTGTACAGGCTACTGCACAAAAAGGTATAAAAGTTCAAGACCAAATCGCCGTGGCGGTCATCAAACAAACGCAAGACCAGCAAAAAATGCTGGCAGAAGCGCTGATAAAAATGATGGACACCGGACGGGTGGACATCCGCGTGTAAATATTGGTTGGTAAATCGGAGATTGGTTATTGGTTGGTTGGAGATTCGCAAAAGGGATTTCCAATCGCCAATCAACCAATCTTTTTTTATGCCCGGTGAGGAAAACGAACAATAACCGCCGCGCCGTCGTTGTTGGTCAGTGTTACCGTGCCGCCCAAATTCTTTTCAACCAGATTTTTCACCAATTCCAACCCAGTTTTATATGCGTTTTTCGCTTTCACCGCTTCGCTGTAACCGGGGCCGTTATCTTTCATCACCATTTCGATGCTGTCGTTTGCGGCAGTGATGGAAACATCTATCACCAGCACCGGATTATCGCCGATGGCATATTTGATGGCGTTGGTTGCCAACTCGTTTACCACCAGCGCCAAATTACTTGCCTGCTCGGCAGAAACCTTTACCGGCGACGGTGTAACCTGCACCCGCACAAATTTGGTGGAATGAACCAGTTGCGCCACACTTTCCACCGTCCGTTTCACCAGCATTTCCAGCGAAATCGGCTGCCACACCGATGCCGACAGCAATTCGTGCGCCGTAGCCATACCGCGCACCCGATTGGTGAGTTCCTCTAGCATTTCCACCGTAGCGGGGTCGGTTTGGCGGCGTTGCTCCAAATACAGCAAACCGATAATCACTGCCAAATTATTTTTTACCCGATGATTGACTTCTCTCAGCAAAATTTCTTTCGTTTCAGCATCCGCCGTGGCTTGCCGATATAACTGCGCGTTTTCCAGCGTGATTCCCAGTTGTCCAGCTAAAGATTCCAAAGCGATGACATCGGCTTCATCGAAAGCATACGGTTGCCTGCTTTCCACATCCAGCACACCAAACACAATATCGCCAACTTTGATGGGAATCGCCAGCTCTGCCTGCATCTCCGATATACACGCTATATAATCGGGGTCGGCGGCGGTATCTGGCACCAATTGCGTTTGTCCGGTGCGCACCGCCCTGCCGATGACACCTTCCCCCACACATTGGTCTTTTCTCTCCTCTGCATCCGTATTTCCGGCATAACTCACCAAAGAAATCATTCCGGTTTCAAAATTGGCTTTGCCAATTTGAACCGTATCATACGCCATTATTTGATGGATGAGCCGGACAGCAGAATCCAGAATATCTTCCGTATCCGCCAATTTGTTTATCTGCGTTCCCACCTGATGCACCAGCGCCAATTGTTCGGCGCGTTTTTGGGTGGTTGACAGCAACAGCGCGTTTTCAATGGCAACTGCGGCAGCGGTGGCTAGCGGTTGCAAACGTTCGGCATCGGCAGAGGTAAATGCGTGCGGCATTTCGCTGTCAATTTGCAACACCCCCAATACCCGATTATGCAACACCAGCGGAATACCCATATACGACCGAATCCAGGCGGTGGGTTCAAATACAACCCAATCCGGATTGAGACATGTATTATTTATAATCATGGGCTCTTTGGTATAAAGGGGTGTATATGTTACAGGGTAGTCATCAATATTATACACAAAATTTTCCATAAACTCCCAACAACCAAATTTTTCATACCCAATAGATTGCACCACCCATACCATATTATGTTCAATCAATGCCACATTCGCGGTAGAAAACTGCACCAACTTTTTCGCCTGTGTCAGAATTTCGGTGAGTACATCATCTACCGCTGTGTGCGATACCAGCGCCAGCGTGACATCTCTCAGTGTTTCCGCTTCCACTCGCGCCGAAACCAGTTCGGTGATGTCGGTGCTGGTGCCAACCAGTTTTGTAAATTTTCCGGTGTCGTCTTTTGCCAAAGACCCGCGCGCCAAAAACCAGCGGATGCTGCCATCTCTGTGTATTGCGCGGTGCTGCACTTCAAATTTTTCTGATGTGCCGGCATCACACGCCCGCAAATTTTTCATCAATATGGCAGCATCATCTTTGGGAAAATGCTTGCAAACTTCCTCGATACGATAGTGAACCCGTTCGTCATCGTACCCCAACATGGCTCGCAATAACGGGTCAATATATATTTCACCGGCATCAAGGTTAATTTCCCATACACCGACCCGCCCCGCTTTAGTTGCCAATTCGTATCGAGATTCGCTGCGGCGCAGGGCTTCTTCTGTTTTCACTCGCTCGGTAATATCCCGGTCGAAACTAACCAGCATATACCCTTTCTCTGTCTTTATGGAGAACGCCGATTTTTGTGCAACATGAGATTCGCCGTTTTCACCAACATATTGATACTGGTGTATGCCGGTCAACCGGGGGTGCTGACCGGTAGTCAAAATTTGCGACATTGCCGCTTTGAAGCGCTGGTAGGTTTCCGGCGTTTGCCTTTCCGGAGGCAAAGCGCTAAACTGCAAATCCACCGCATCTATGCCGATGACACTTTCCGCAGAACGTCCGGTAATTTGGGCTTGAGCGGCATTAAACACAATTATTTTTCCGGTTTCATCCACCACCAAAATACCGTCGCGCGCTTCTTCCACTACCCGCCGAAAAAGTATTTCGCTGCGATGGCGTGCTTCCGTTTCGGTCTCCAGTTCCGCTACTCGGCGGCGCAATCGTTCATTTTCGGCTTTTAAATTGGCTATTATTTTGTCGGCATTTTCCATTTGAAGCGCTCCCTCTACAATGGTTTTATTCTAAACTGTGTCATCTATTCTGTCAACGATTTTGGCGTGAAAATATGATTTTCCCCGTGAAATATGCTATACTTTCGCCACCATACCGGGGAGTTTTTTATGACCGAAAATAACACCACCGCCGCGATGCGCCGCAAAGACCGCCGCATTTCCGATACCGCCGAAATTCACACCCTGCTGGCGCGCGCCGACATCGGTTTTTTGGCAACCGTCAGCGGCGACCAACCGCTGGTCACCCCGTATTCCTTCTGGTTCGACGGGCAACGCATTTATTTTCACGGCGCGAAAAAGGGGCAATCGAAAGAAATTATGCAGCAAAATCCGCGTGTCTGTTTCACAGTGGCAGAACGGGGACGCTACCTGCCCGCCGAACGTGCCATGGATTTCAGCGTGGAGTGTGCC
>JALVZI010000130.1:9308-12948 GCA_027022125.1 Anaerolineae bacterium
ATGGTGTTCGGCACGGGGCGCATGGTCGAATCGCAGGCAGAGCAGATATATGCCCTGCAAGGGCTGATGGACAAATATTTTCCACATTTGAAACCGGAAACGGATTACGAACCCATCACCAAAAAAGATTTACGCCCCACCGGGGTTTATGCCATTGATATTGAAACGATGAGCGGCAAGCGCAAAGCCGCGCCCGACCATCCGCACACGGGCAGATTGCGCGCATTTTTTTCACCGGAGGACGTGACGGAATGAGTTATCTGGCGCCAAATCTCATCGAAGAACGCCAACCTGCAAACAGCGCCATCACCATCGGCGTGTTGGCATTGCAGGGCGATTTTCTGGAACACATCAACATGCTGCGAAAATTGGGCGTGCGCGCCGTGCCCGTCCGCAAACCGGAAGAACTCGACGCGGTGGACGGCATCATCATTCCCGGCGGCGAAAGCACCACCATCGGCAAATTGGCAGACCGCTGGGGACTGATTGAGCCGCTGCGCGCGTTTATTGCGGCGGGCAAGCCGGTGTGGGGCACGTGCGCCGGGCTGATTCTGCTGGCGAAAGACATCGGGCACACACCCAAAAAGGGCGGCGCTCATGTGGAACCGAACCGGCTGGCGGTGATGGACATCACCGTTGACCGTAACGCCTACGGGCGGCAGGTAGATAGTTTTGAAGCCGACCTGCCCGCCGACACCCTGCCCGGCGGCGGCGTGTTTCGGGCGGTGTTCATCCGCGCCCCGCGTATCGAACGCATCGGCGCGGGGGTCACCCCCCTGCTCAAACTGGGCGATGAAGTCGTCGCCGCGGTGGAAAACAACGTGCTGGTCACATCCTTCCACCCCGAACTAACCGATGACCCACGTTTGCATCAATTTTTTGTGGAAATGATTCGTAATGAATGAATAGCGAATAGCAAATGAGCGAATGGTTACTGGAGATTGGTCATTAGTCATTGGTCATTTGCTAATTGCAACCTTGCTACTCTGAAACGTGATGCGTGAAGCGTGATGCGTGAAGCGTGATGCGTGAAACGTGACTTTGGACTTTGGACTTTGGACATGAGACTTGAAACCAAAAACAGGAGGAATTATGGCATACGAACAGATTTTAACCGAAGTGCGCGGCAGAGTGGGGCTGATAACCATCAATCGCCCCAAAGCATATAACGCGCTGAACAGCACCGTGATGCGTGAAATGGTGGATGCGCTGACCGCCTTCGATGCCGATGATGCCATCGGCGCGATGGTGATTACCGGCAGCGAAAAAGCCTTCGCCGCCGGCGCGGACATCAAAGAGATGAGCGGCAAAACGGCGGTGGATATGTTCAAAGGCTCGTTTGTGGACAGTTGGGACGCCATCCGCGCCATCAAAAAACCCATCATCGCCGCGGTGAGCGGCTATGCGCTGGGCGGTGGCTGCGAACTCGCCATGCTGTGCGATATGATTGTCGCCAGCGAAAGCGCAAAATTCGGGCAGCCGGAAATCAATCTGGGTATCATTCCCGGCGCGGGCGGCACACAACGGCTGGCGCGCACTGTCGGCAAATTTATCGCCATGGAAATGGTGCTCAACAACCGCACGCTATCGGCGCAGGAAGCCGCCAATTTCGGGCTGGTGAATCGCGTTGTGCCGGTGGAAGGATTTGTGGACGCGGCAGTTTCACTGGCGCAAGAAATCGCCGAGCGCGCGCCCGTCGCCGTGCAGGTGGCAAAAGAAGCCGTCAACCATGCATTTGAAACCACACTTTCCGAAGGGGTAGCGGTGGAGCGGCGGCTCTTCCAACTTTTGTTCAGCACCGAAGACCGCACCGAAGGGATGAACGCTTTTGTGGAAAAACGAAAAGCCAACTGGACGGGGAAGTGATTCGTGATTCGTGATTCGTGATTCGTGATTCGTGATTCGTGATTCGTGATTCGTGATTCGTGATTCGTGATTCGTGATTCGTGAAAAACTAAACTACGGCAAACGAATTGTCAATTCACGTTTCACGTTTTTTCAATTGCCCGCTACAATACCTCTCACACTTTTTGAGAGGTATTTTTATGCTGGACAAATTTTTTTCCCGCCGGGAAAACGAAGAAAACGCCCGCCGCGCCGACCGCCTGCCGCCGGGACAATCGCTCACCGAGAAGTTTCCGGTGCTGCACGTGGGCGAAATTCCCCCCTTCAACCCCGAAACATGGACATTCCGCGTTTGGGGAGCGGTGGAAACCGAAAAAATCTGGACGTGGGCGGAATTCAACGCCCTGCCCCGCACCCGTATCACCATGGACATCCACTGTGTCACCCGCTGGTCGAAACTCGATACCGTATGGGAAGGCGTGTCGCTGAAAACGCTGGTGGATGAAGGCATCATCACCCCCACACCCGCCGCAAAATTCGCAGTGCAGCACTGCGAAGGCGGATATACCACCAACACCCCACTTGATATGCTGCTGGCAGATAACGCACTGTTGGCAACTCATTATGCCGGAAAACCCCTTTCGCCGGAACACGGCTACCCGCTGCGGGTGGTTATCGGCTCATTTGCCGACCGCTCGGAGAGAAAAACCGCCTATTTTTGGAAAGGCGGCAAATGGCTGCGCGAACTCGAATTGCGCGCCACCGACCGGAAAGGCTTTTGGGAAGGATACGGCTATCACAATGAAGCCGACCCATTCACCGAACAGCGGTTCGGGTAAAATTTGTTTCAAGTTTCAGGTCAAAAGTTTCAAGTCATATGACAAATAACCAATTTCCAATCTCCAATATCCGTTCCATTCCCCATCTGACCACCGCACAGATGGTGGAAGTTGACCGCGCGATGATAGAAGATTTCCGCATCGAACTGGTACAGATGATGGAAAATGCGGGGCGAAATTTGGCACATCTGGCGCGGATGCGATTTCTGGACAGCGACCCGCGCGGAAAATCGGTGCTGGTGCTGGCGGGGTCGGGTGGAAATGGCGGCGGTGCGCTGGTCTGCGCGCGGCGATTGCACAATTGGGGGGCAAAGGTGGCAGTCGCCATCACCAAATCCCCCGCTGAATTTCGCGGCGTGCCCGCTCACCAACTCGATATTTTGCAGCAGATGGGGGTATCAGTCACCACCGGCGCGCCATTCCCCGCCGAAAATCTCGCGCTCATCGTGGATGGCATCATCGGTTACAGCCTGCGGGGTGCGCCGCGCGGCACTGCCGCCGAGACGATTCACGTTGCCAATGCCGCCCCCGCCCCCGTGCTGTCGCTGGATGTGCCGTCGGGCATCGCCACCGATGGCGCGGTGCAATCACCCGCCATCCGCGCTGCCGCCACCATGACGCTCGCCCTGCCGAAAATTGCCTTCCGGCGCGCAGAAGTGCTGGCACTCAGCGGCGAACTTTTTCTGGCAGACATCAGCGTGCCGCCGGAATTGTATGCCGCGATGGGCATTTCGGTGGGGAACATTTTTGCCGAAAGTGAGATTGTGCGACTAAAATCACAGACATAAACCCAACACCTTCGCCAATTAGGGTGAGACGAATGGTGTTTTAATCGGATTAGGACTTACGCAAAATAGTTGAGATTGGTATAATAGCGGTATGAAAAAGAAACTTACACACTGGGATTATTGTCAATTTTTGTTGGTCAGTCAGGTCAATTACACACAAACGTACTT
>JALVZI010000131.1 GCA_027022125.1 Anaerolineae bacterium
AGCCGACGACGGTGGAATACTGCATCAGTTGCCGGTAGCGGAGTTGCTCCGTCATTTTGTCTGCCATTTTCTCGCGGTGGGACAGCCAGCGGTCGAGCAGATGGTTCAGCCCCCACGCGGCGAGCGCCAGCGCCAACCCGCCCCCGAGCAGCCAGAGGACAATCTCCGCCAGGATACGGTCGGGATGCACGGCGCCAACTTTTGTCAGTAGAAATTCTCCCCCCAGCCAGAGAGCAGCAATAGCGACAATACTCCCCACCACCCGCGCCATCATCTCCGCAAAGGGCGAAGGTTCGTGCCGGTGGATAATCGCCGGCGGTGGGGATTCTTTTTCTTCATCTCGTTTTTTGAAAAGCACCATAAAATCCTCCTTTCATTTGTTGATTTTGCAAAATTCTGATACGGTATCGCTATGAAAAATGAACTGTCACAACCGGAAGAAACCGAAGATATTCGCGCCTACGATGAAGCGAAAGCCGCATTGGCAGCCGGTACGGAAGAATTGGTGCCGGGAGAGGTCGTTTTTGCCTTGCTGGATGGGGCCAACCCGGTCAGAGTATGGCGGGAATACCGGGGATTGACGCAGCAGCAATTGGCGGACGCGGCGGGCATCAGCAAACCGTATTTGTCGCAAATCGAAAGCGGCAAACGCACCGGTTCGGCGGCAGTGCTGCGAGCACTGGCAGACGCTTTGGCGGTGGACGTGGATGAACTGCTGGCGTAACAAGATTTTCCTCACTGCTAAACAACGGTGAACTCGACCGCCAGCGGCGCGCCATTGACGACAGACACCGCCCGCTCCACAATTTTCCGCAGCCGATGTTCCAGCCATTCGCGTGCGTATTTGTTCCTCACGCCGATGATGAGGGTTTCCTCCGATTTTTCGAGCGGGCGTGCCGGGGCGACCCACTGATTAAATGCCGCGCGGGTCATCTGCCCGCGGATATGTTTCAACAAATTCTCCCAGAAAAGTTGCAGAGGTGCCGGTGGTGCGGACGGCGTCGGTGGTGTTGGTGGCACGGATGATGTTCCGGGATTTTCGGGTTGTTCCGCTTCCGTTGCGGAGGTGGCAGCGGCAGTAGCGGTATCAGAATTTGTTTCGTTTTCGAGAATTTTGCGGATATATGCCAAAGAGCGCGCGCCATATTTTTTGCCACGGCGGAATGCCTCCGCCAGCAAATCGGCATCGGGGTATTCCCGGACCAAATCTATCAGAGCATTCAGCATTTTTTCGGCGGGGGGTGCGCCGAATGTCTCGCCGTACAGCGCTGCCGCATAGCCCAACAGCGAGTCGGTGTCGCCGGTGAGCGGGGCGGGTGCGTCGGGTGATGAATTTTGTACCGCAACCGCGGCGGTGGCGGTCTCGGTCATCAATTTTCGCGCGATGGGGGCGCAATACGACAGCTGTCGGATGGGCGGGGCAGCGGCGGGGCGGGTTTCGAAGGCAACATCGATGGCGCGCTGCATCAGCCGGGTGGTGCAGCCGGCAGCGCGCAAATCGGCGAGATGTTGGCGGTCGTGAGCGGTGGGGCGGTATGCCGCATCATTTTTGCGATGGGCGAAATAATCAAAAATTGAATCACTATCAAAATCATTATCTGAATCAGAATCAATCAGAATCAGATTCGTCCCAATTTTTGACCGGTTATTATTATTGCCATCCCTGTTATTGACGGAATGTTTTGGATTTCCCGTCCCATTTTTAGCACCATCATTTTTATCAACCAGCGCAGTCGGTAGAATAAAATAGATATTGAATGTACCCCTGCCGCGCCCTGTGGGGATGCTCCGTTTCTCGACCAATTCGAGATTGGCTAAAATATCGGTTTGAGATGTAACCGTATTTTTAGTCAACCCGGTCAATTCGCAAATGTCGGTGTGTGTCAAATAACAAAACAATCGTCCGCGGTCATTTTCGGTGACGATGTTTTTGGCTTTCAGTTCGTCAAAGAAACGATCATCATCGGATCTATCACCGAGCACAGTTGCTCTCGATGTCAGCACCAGAAAAATCTTGAATGCGTTGCCGGGTATTTGTGACAAGAATCCGCTACTAACCAATTCACCGTTAATTTTTATATCGTGGTGGGTGGGATGTTGTGGTTCAGTCATAAAAAAACCTCCGTTGTGTGTGGTGCAACGAAGGTTACGCGTTGCCCTCAAACGGAGGTTATGGTACAATTTTACGCAGTTACGGAAGCAGTTCGGTGGGTGGTAAATCCCGCGAATAGGTCGGCGGCAGAACCAACACACCATTGAGGTATGTTTTAGATTCGCTTGTCTGCCCGTCGCTCCCGCTGTGACACTGTCCTTCTTGCAGGAAGGTACACGTGTGTTTCAACAAAGGGTAGAACACGCTATTAGGTTGCAGCCCGGTAAGCGTATGCCCTTGGATTGTGATTGCCTCTAGCAATGCTAGAGGCAATTTTCTTTTTAAAGTGTTGTCCTTGTCACTTTCCCAAATGTGGGGCAAGTTTTTCGCCAAGTGGTATGTGGCTAATATAGCATCAGGTTGGATGCCTGTCAAATTGCAAGACATTTGTTCTCGGTAGAGGTGACGGTAACGTTCATATTCGGTGCGGGAAAGGTCGCCCTCGATGAAAAGCGTTTTTGCCCGCACAAGTTTTTCTTGCAGCGACCGGTAGGTTTCTCTTTGAGCGGTCGAGGCAAGTATATCAGTAATGAGCCGGTCGGGCCAGTGTGCGGGCCACTGTAACCGGCGGAAAAATTCAACCAGTTGCGCTTCCGCCGCTGCGGTACGGACGGAGGGTTGGCTACAAGCATCCCGTCGCTGAGTGCGGGTGGCACAGCGATAATACCGCCGCTCATTGGTGCTGACAGAAATCATCGGTTTGCCGCAACTCCCGCAAACCAGTGTGCCGGTCAGCGGGTGGATGGTCACCGGTTTTCCCCCGCGGGTTGTAATTGGCGCCGTGCCCCGTGCGCGGCGTGCATCCTGTACCCGGTCGAACAGCGTTTGCGGGATGATGGCACGATGTCGCCCGGGGTAGAGTACCGCGGCATCACTCCGCTTGCGTTTTTTACCGCTTGCGGTAACACCGGCATCGGTATAAATTTCAACCAACGCCCAGCCCTTGCGGGCGCAAAACTCTTCAATAGCGCGGCGTTGAGCATCGAGGGAATGTCCGCTTTCAGCCTGATCATCGGTGGAAACGCGGCAATACCCCGCCACCCGGGTTGTGTTTTTCATCATACACCTCCAAAAAGTTGTGAATGGATTTAAGATGTAATACAATACGGGAACGACGGGCAAAGTTTATCGGGAAAGAGAAAGGAAGTCAAGATGGGCGAGCGAGAAAAATACAAGCGGGAAGTATTCATCCCTTATTTTCAGGCGATGGTGGATGCCGACGGGCGGAGTATGCGAAAAATCAGTCTGGCGGCGGGGCAGGATCACACTGCGGTGCGGCGTATCCTGAAATTGGGGACACGCCCCTCGCGGGATGCGTGCATTGCCTTTGCCCACCTGTTTGACGTGGATCCGAACGAGTTTTTGCAAAAAGCGGGCTATGAACCGCTGGCATTTTTCGATTTGAGTTTGGCGGATCCGAATGAATTTTCGCCGGATGTGAAACGTGTGGCGCGGGAGTTGATGAAAATTGAAGACATCAACGTGCGGCGACGGGTGAGCGAATCGGTGCTGCGGCTGGTGCGTGAGATGTTCACCGGAGCGGACGAATGAGCACGCAGGTATTTCCATCGCCGACAGTGGGGGCGCTGATTTTCAATCCGGCGGGGGAATTGTTGCTGGTGCGCAGTCACAAATGGCACGGCAGATTGACCATTCCCGGCGGGCATATCGAATTGGGAGAGCGGATGGAAGACGCGCTGGTGCGGGAAGCGAAAGAGGAAACCGGGCTGGACGTGACCGACCCGGTGTTTCTGCTCTATCAGGAATTTATTTATGACGATGCCTTCTGGAAACGGCGGCATTTCATCTTTTTCGACTTTGCCTGCCGCAGCGAGCGCACGGAGGTGGTACTCAACCACGAAGCGGAAAGTTACGAATGGGTCGCGCCGGAAGTGGCGCTGACACTGGACATCGACCGCTACAC